>CALYSH010000034.1 GCA_945485625.1 uncultured Lachnospiraceae bacterium
TGTGAATTGTTCCGGGGAGCCCCGGGGCTGCGACAACGGGGATACCTTCGATAAGGTGCTTTATACCGGTATGGTGGATGAGTATTTTGATTATGAATTGGGTGAGCTGGCGTATCGTTCTCTTCGTTTCGAGGAGGAGAGCCTGCCGGACTGTGATAATTTCCAGGGCAATGCGGTGGTGAACTACACGGAGCGTGAGGTGCCCTATACCAGAATCATCGAACATAAGCATTTCGAGTTTGGAACAGGCAGGGGCACCATCATCACCAGGGAATATCCGGCTGCCTGGAAGCGGGGGGATGAACCCTATTATCCCATGAACGATGATGAAAACAATGCTTTATTTGAACAATATCGTCAGCTGGCAGACCGGGAGAAGAATGTGCTTTTCGGCGGCCGGCTGGGTCAGTACCGGTACTATGATATGGACAAGGTCATAGGGGCAGCCTTGGAGCTGGTATCATCGGAAATTGCTTAATTTCCGTTCTTCTTACTATATATTGTCTTCTTATAGTCTTCTTACAAAGCGTGCTTGCCGAAGCACGCTTTTTTTGGTACAATGTACTCTATAGGTGAAACTGTAGATTGGGGACTTTGGGCTATGGCTTATGGTGAACTGATTGACAAAAATATACTGCAAAGATTACAGGACGAATTCTGCAGGGTGACGGGAGTTTATGCTTATTGCCTGGACGGGGATAAGAATAAGCTTACCAAGATGTCCGGTGATAAGGAAAATCTGGAGTTGGCTTTCCGCTACATCGGCTCCGGGCAGATTGTCCGGTTGATTGAACGTGTGGAAGACGGCTCCTTAGAGGATGTTGCCGTAGAATATCTTGAGGATGGTCAGGGTATTGTAGCGTCTGTATCGGTGAAGATTCGTCAGAAGGTTCAGCTTTACTGGGTGGTTGTGGATTTGACGGATGAATCAGCGGCTTCGATGGAACGTCTGACGGATGTGCTGGATATGCTTCGGGATGCCAGCAATTCCTTTTTGATGAGTAAGTATGAGTATATTAACGCGGAGGCAGAGAGCAGACGGAATCAGACGCAGCAGCTCCGACTGGTTCAGAACATGGAAAACGCGGAGGCTACCGCAGAAATCGTACAGCTCCTTGACTGCGATGATGCAATTGAGGAAGTCATGGAGAAATGGCTGAAGATTCTGTCCGGTTATCTGAAGTGTTATTCCGCCCATGTCTTTCGGCTGCATGATGATGAGAGGCTCATGGATGTAGTCTGCGAATGGAAAGAGCAGAGTAAGGTCTCCTATTTTGACAGTACGAATCATGTGGAAAGCTATTCCTTCCTTTATTCGGACAAGCCGGTGGTGGTATCCAAGGAAAATGTGGATGGACGGAAGGCTGCGGAGCTGGAAAAGGTCGGTATCAGCGCAGTCATGGTTTATCCCCTGTATGCCCAGGACAATGCGTCGGGCAGATTGGTGCTGGCGGTTAATTTTAAGAAGCCCCATACGTTCACAACCACAGAGATTAAGTTTGGCGCAGATGCGGTGAAGGTGATGCAGAGTATCATTGCCAGACGAATTCAGCGAAATTCCCTGGCAGGTTCCTATGCGTCCCTGGAGGCGGTTCTGGACAATGTGGGCAGCTCCATCTATGTGGTGGATAAAAATACAGGCAGTCCTTTGTTCGTGAACAGGCGCTGCAGGAAGATATTTGGGGAGGAGATTAAGAAGGGGAACTTCCTGGATTTCCTGAATAAAGGCGTGGAACAGGCTTCTGAGAAGCATTCGGTAGAGGTATTCCACGAAGCATCCTCCGCCTGGTTTGATTTACGATTCCGTGAGATTGCCTGGGTGGATGGCAGACGTGCCATGATGTACGCGCTTTATGATATCACGGAGAAGAAGGAGTATCAGGAGCGGATCGAACAACTGGCCTTTACGGATTTTCTTACCGGTCTGTACAATCGTATGTGTTGTGAGAAGGATCTGGCAAGAGCTATCGACGAAGCGAAGAAAGCACATCGGACAGGTGCTTTACTATATCTGGATCTGGATGATTTTAAGCATATCAATGATGGCCTGGGGCATCAGTACGGAGATGTATTGCTGCGGGCGATTTCCCATGCATTGCAGCGGGTGGAAGGTATTCATGACACCTGTTATCGAATGGGTGGTGATGAGTTTGTCATTGTGGTATCCCATGATGTGTATCCGGACTTCGACCGGTTGTTAGAAGATATCAAGCAGATATTCAGCAAACCCTGGTTTTTGAAGAATGCGGATTATTACTGTACCATGAGCATGGGGATTGTTACATTCCCGGATCATGGGGATTCGGTACCGGAGCTGATTAAAAAATCCGACATTGCCATGTATGAGGCCAAGAAAACCGGTAAGAACCGGGTGGCGTACTACAGTGACAGTCTGGACAGCTTATCCGGCAGACGTCTCGATATGGAGAAAAACATGCGGGATGCTACGGTAGAAGGGTATGGTGAGTTTGAGGTTTACTACCAGCCCATCATTGATGTCAGTACGGGGGAGAATGCCTGTGTGGGAGCAGAGGCTCTGCTTCGTTGGAACAGCTCAAAGCTGGGATTTATCTCACCAATGGAATTTATTCCTTTGGCAGAGTATTTGGGCCTGATTAATCCCATCGGCAATTATGTATTGCGTGAGGCATGCTTCCGTTGCAAGTCATGGAATGACAATGGTTACCCGGATTACAAGGTAAATGTCAATTTGTCGGTGGTTCAGCTCTTGCAACCCGATATTGTGCAGATCGTGCAGGATTCCTTAAAGGATAGTGGATTAAGCCCCGGGAATCTGACTCTTGAAGTGACGGAGAGCCTGGCAATCAACGATATGGAGCGCATGAAGCGTATTCTGGAGGGTATCAAGAAGCTGGGCGTAAAGCTGGCGCTGGATGATTTTGGAACCGGTTATTCTTCCCTGAATCACGTGAGGGAGATTCCGATTGATATCATTAAGGTGGATCAAAGCTTTGTGAAGGGGCTGGCAAAGGATGCCTACTCTCAGTCCTTTATCAAGATGATTTCGGAGCTGGCGGAGACCATAGGGGTAAGTATCTGTGTGGAGGGGATTGAAACTCCGAAGCAGTATAAGGTACTCCAGGGGATGAAGGTTAAGTATATTCAGGGCTTTTACTTTGACAAGCCCATGCCCGGGGCGTTGTTTGAATTAAAATATTGTCCGGGAATAGAGCATTAAGAGAAAGGTATGGTTTTGGAAAAATGAAGGGAATGAGGAAGTTGAAACACGGCAACTGGCTTGGAATGCTTTTGTCAGTGGCAATGCTTGTGGGAGGCATCGGTTTCTTTCCGGCGCAGGTGGCTGAGGCAGCTACCCAACAGGTTGTGCTGGGGGAAAACATCATCGAGAACCCCAATTTTGCGGATGCGGATATTTCAATGTGGTCCGGAAGCGGTGCAGAGCTGACTGCACAGACATCGGAGGAGGAGATTCTCCCCGGGGTAACCACATATGCTACGGTTTCGGGCAGAACGCAGACTTTTCAGGGCTTTTTGCAGGATGTAACCGGCAAGGTAAAAGCGGGCGAAACCTACCAGATTGACTATTACATGAAGTTATCGGACGATTATGCCAAGGAAGCGGCTGACGGGCGTAAGGCATTCTTTGGACCTTATTTAAAGCTGACGGCAGGAGGGGAGGATTATCTGAATCAGGAGTACAGCTCCTGCATCAAAGGGGATTTGTCCAAGACTGTTGCCCTGGATCAGTGGGTACACTTTTCCGGTACCTTTACACTGCCGGAGGACGTGGCCTTTAACGGTGTGGTAGTGAGATTCCAGGAGGAATCCAGCAGCTGTAAGGGTTCTTATTCCATTACGGGCGTGTCCATGCGTCGTATGGAAACCCAGGAGGTTTTCATTGAGACTGATGTAACACCCTGGAAGGATGCCATTACCGAAGCATTTGGTGAGGACGCCATTGCCGGTCTGGCTATGACGGCAGGAGAGATGGCAGACAAGGGTGTGTTTCAGCTGGTGACCAAGCATGCAAATGCATTTACCTTCGGTAATGAATTGAAGCCGGATTATCTGTTTAATTATTCCAACGGCTCCTGTCCCGGCAAGGAAACCATTACCTTTAACGGAATTACTATGGAAGTTCCGAAGATTAATTTTGAGAAGATTGATAAGCTGGTAGACCGGATTGTAAAGTGGAACAGCGAGAATCCGGACAATAAACTGAAGGTGCGCGGTCATACCTTGTTGTGGCATGCACAGACCCCCGAGTGGTTCTTCCACGAGGGGTATGACCCTTCCAAGGAGTATGTATCCAAGGAAGTGCTCCGGCTTCGTATGGAATGGTACATCAAGACCGTATTGGAGCATTTTACTTCCGAAAAGAGTCCCTATAAGGATTTGTTTTATGGCTGGGATGTATTGAATGAGGCGGCCAATGACGGAAGCTCTATGGCATTCCGTGATGATACCGGCGGAAATGATAAATTGACTGATTCCACACACAATTCCAAGTCCAGCTGGTGGCATGTATACAAGAGCAGTGACTATATTGTGGATGCCTTCACCTTTGCAAACAAGTATGCTCCTGCATCCCTGGAATTGTATTACAACGATTATGGTGATTCTTCCCCTAACAAGTGCAAGAATATATGTGAAATCCTAAAGCTTATTAAGGAGCATGAAGGCCCTGCGGGGGAAGGAACCCGTATCAGTGCCATGGGTATGCAGGCACATTACAGCCTGAATGATTTTAATCTTGCAAACTTTGAACAGTGTGCAAGGAACTATCTGGACATTGTAGGTGCCATCCAGTTGACTGAGCTGGATATGGCAGCCAGCAGCTCATACAACGGAACCCGTTATACCAGGGACCTGGAGTACATGAAGCAGGCACTTTGCTTCCAGAGTATTTTTGATACCTTGAAGAAGTTAAACAGTGAGGAGGGCTATCGTGTCACCGGTATTACCTTCTGGGGCGTTATTGATACCACCTCCTGGCTGCAGAAGAAATCTGACTTAGGCGGAGGCTCGGACGGACTTCGCTCCCAGTGCCCGCTGCTCTTTGATGGCGAGTACAAGGTAAAGCCGGCTTATTGGGCATTTGTGGATCCTACAAAGATTCTTCCGGTAAGACAGACCTATCAGGCAGTAAAGACCCAGGACAGAGCGTTTAAGGATTGTGTGGAAGGAAGCTTCGGAAACAGCAACAATTCCGCTACCTTTAAAATCGTCTGGGATGATTCGGGACTGAAGGTACGTGTGACCGTAAAAGATACCACCAATAATGAAGATGATATCGTTACGTTATATGTAGATACCGCCAACAGCCAGAAAAAAGGTGTTACTCCTTTAAAGCTTGAGAAGGGCCGTAAGGACGGTAAGCATATGAGTGGCGGTGGCTACGAGGTTGAATTCGATATACCCATAGAGAATATCAGCGTGGGACAGGTAATCGGAGTGGATTTCGCTATAAACGATCAGGGCGAGAAGCTTTACTACAGTGATATCAACGGGAACCAGGAAACCAGCAGTGAGTTCTATGCGGAGGTAACTTTATTTCCCGGTTTAATGCTCACTCATAAAGGAACCGTTGTGGTGGATGGTGAGAAGGACGAGGTATGGGATACTGCAGAGAAGATTTCCCCGGAGATTGGGGATGCCGCATCTGCCGGTGCCGAGATTCGTACTCTTTGGGATCAGACTCATTTGTATGTGTATGCGGAAATAACAGATGATGAACTGAATGCTGCTGCGAAGGATGCAGCGAAGCAGGATAGTCTGGAGATTTATATCAACGAAGACGGAATTCGTACCATGGAGCTTGCCAAGGACGACCGGATGTATCGCATCAGTTGCGAAAATCAGGTAACCATGCTGGGTGAAAAGGCGAAGGACGGTACCGTTCAGTCCCAGGTTATTAAGACGGACAAAGGATATGTGATTGAGGCAGCCATCCAGTGGAAGAGCGTAAACATGACGGTTCATAACGCCTATGGTCTGGAATTCCGCCTGAATGATGCTTCCGCGGACGGTACCTTAAGAGGTACCCTGAACTGGGCGGACAATAGCGGTGATGAAGTAATCATTCCGGCCAGATACGGCCGTGTGAAGCTGGCTGCAGAAGGAAAGGTTCCGGAAGAGCCGGAGGAGAGTCCGGAGGGTGAGATTACGGATGGTTCGGATGGTGCTTCCGATGAAGCTTCCGGAGAAGCGCAGATTGAGCGAAAGCGCAATCGTATTCCGGTATATGTGGTTGGAGCGGTATGCCTTGCGGTAATTCTGCTGGTGCTGGTTCTGGCGGTTCGCAGAAAAAAGAGTAAGGGTGATTCCGACAACAAATAGAAGGGAAAAAGAACTGATAAATCCAAGGAGGAGATAAAATGTTACACTTAGAACAGGAACTTTCAAACAACAGCTATCCCGGCAGAGGTATCGTAATCGGTCGCTCTGCGGACGGCAGATATGCCGTAACGGCGTACTTTATCATGGGCAGAAGCTCCAATAGCCGCAATCGTGTATTTGTTACCGAAGGAGAGGGGATTCGTACCGAGGCCTTTGATCCTTCCAAGCTGGAGGATCCCAGTCTGATCATTTATGCACCGGTAAGAGTATTGGGGAAGGATACTATCGTGACCAATGGGGATCAGACCGATACGATTTATGATGGAATGAAGAAGGGACTTACCTTTGAGCAGTCCTTAAGAAGCAGAGAGTTTGAACCCGATGGCCCCAACTTCACTCCCAGAATTTCCGGATGCATGCACGTGGAAGACGGTAAGTATGATTTCAGCATGTCCATTTTGAAGAGCAATGACGGCGACCCGGACTGCTGCAATCGTTATACCTTTACTTATGACAAGCCCAAGGCAGGAGAGGGACGTTTCATTCATACATACATGCATGACGGAAATCCTCTTCCCAGCTTCAGCGGTGAGCCGAAGAAGGTTGAGATCGGAAATGATATGGATGAGTTCACCGATATGGTTTGGAACAGCCTGAATGAGGATAACAAGGTTTCTCTGTTTGTTCGTTTTATTGATATTGCCACCGGCGAGTATCGTACCCGCATCATAAACAAGAATAATTGATTTTAGAGAAAAATACAGGAGAAAGAGGAGAACGTCATGAATGAAATTGAATTGAAATATGGTTGTAACCCCAATCAGAAGCCTTCCAGAATTTATATGGAGGATGGCAGTGAACTGCCTGTTACCGTATTGAATGGTAAGCCCGGATATATTAACTTCCTGGATGCGTTTAATGGCTGGCAGCTGGTAAAGGAGTTAAAAGAAGCGACCGGTCTTCCGGCAGCTACTTCCTTTAAGCATGTTTCCCCCGCAGGTGCCGCAGTAGGCCTTCCCTTGGATGAAACTCTGGCAAAGATTTATTGGGTAGATGATCTGGGTGAGCTTTCTCCCCTGGCCTGTGCATACGCAAGAGCAAGGGGGGCAGACAGAATGTCTTCCTTCGGTGATTTCATTGCTCTTTCCGATGTCTGTGATGCAGATACTGCCAGATTGATTAAGAGAGAGGTTTCCGACGGTGTCATCGCTCCGGGGTATACCGAGGAAGCATTGGCTATGCTTAAGGAGAAGAAGAAGGGCAATTACAATGTCATTCAGATTGATACAGATTATCGTCCCGCCCCCATTGAGAAGAAGCAGGTATACGGAATTACCTTTGAGCAGGGCAGAAATGAGCTGGATGTAGACGGTGACCTTCTTTCCAACTTTGTAACCAGGAATAAGGAAGTACCCGAGAAGGCAATCATTGATATGAAGATAGCATTGATTACTCTGAAGTATACTCAGTCCAATTCCGTATGCTATGTAAAGGATGGTCAGGCAATCGGTATCGGTGCCGGTCAGCAGTCCAGAATTCACTGTACCCGTCTTGCGGGAAGCAAGGCAGACAACTGGTTCCTTCGTCAGTCTCCTCAGGTGATGGGCCTTCAGTTTGTAGACGGACTTGGTCGTGCGGACAGAGATAATGCAATCGATGTTTACATGGGTGAGGAGTATATGGATATTCTTGCAGATGGTGTATGGGAGAAGACCTTTAAGGTGAAACCCCCTGTATTCACTGCTGAGGAGAAGAGAGCATGGCTGGATAAGATGCAGGATGTAACTCTTGGCTCCGATGCATTCTTCCCCTTCTCCGATAATATTGAAAGGGCACACAAGAGCGGTGTAAAGTATATTGCACAGCCGGGCGGTTCCGTAAGAGACGATGCGGTAATCGATTGCTGCGATAAATACGGTATGGCAATGGTATTTACCGGTATCCGTCTGTTCCACCACTAATTCGAAATCAGGAGGGAGAGTCATGAATCTTACCGATTTGGAAGGATATGATTCAATCACCATACAATGTCATGACAATCCGGACGCAGATGCCATCGCGTCCGGATTTGGGCTACTCTGCTATTTTTTAAATAAAGGGAAAAAAGCCAGACTGGTATATAGCGGTCGTGGTCCGGTGAGTAAGTCTAATTTACTGTTGATGATCGAAAAACTGGATATCCCCATTACCTACATCAAACCGACACCGAATCAGCCGTACCGGGTGGACGGGTTGTTGATTACGGTGGATTGTCAGTATGGCGCCGGAAACGTGACCGGGATAACTGGGGAGAAGGTAGCGATAATCGACCATCATCAGGTGGAGATTGACAATGTGGAGAATTCATTGATTCTGCCCTCGTTAGGAAGCTGTTCCACATTGGTGTGGAAGCTGTTAAAGGAACAGGAATTTGACTTTAATAAAGCACCCGGTCTGGGTACTGCATTGTATTATGGCTTGTTTACCGATACCAATCAGATGTCGGAAATCAGACATCCCCTGGATATGGATATGCGGGAGGATGTGGTATATGATAATGCCCTGATCCTGTTGTTTAGCAACTGCAATCTGTCACTGAAGGAATTGGAGATTGCCGGAGTGGCTATGACAAAATATACCTTCCATGACACACACAAATATGCGGTGATTATGGCTCAGCCCTGCGATCCCAATATTTTGGGTGTTATCAGTGACTTTTTCCTTCAGGTAGACGTCATTCAGTCCTGTATGGTGTTTAATGAAACCGGGGATGGTTATAAGATTTCCGTGCGCAGTTGTGTACGGGAGGTAAATGCAGGAGAGCTGGCGGCTTATCTGACCAAAGGGATCGGGTCCGGCGGCGGACACTATTCCAAGGCAGGAGGCTATGTGAGCAGGAGCCTGTATGAGAAGCAGTATGGTGAACTCCCTATTTCGGATTACTTCTATCGCCGTATGGAAGAGTATTTTGAATTCTTCCGCCTGATTTATGCGGACAGCTATGAAGCAGACCCCGCAGAAATGAAAGTCTATACCAAGAAGAATCTTCCGATTGGTTATATTAAGGCGGATGAACTGGTTCCTGTGGGAACACCCATTACCATACGTACTCTTGAGGGAGATATGGATCTGGTGGTGGAGGATGACCTTTATATCATCATTGGAATTAAGGGGGAGGTATATCCCAACCGTCGTGAAAAATTTGAACGTTCCTACCGCACAACCGGGGAAGCATACCGTTTGGAAGATTGTGCCGTTTCCGCAGACTATATTCCCACAATTAAAAATCGTGAGAATGGTCAAAATATGTTAATTACCGCTTACGCGAAGGTATGTATACCTACCGGAAAGGTAAGCATATATGCAAAGGAGCTTGATTGCGGAGTAAAGGTCTTTACTTCCTGGGATAAAGAAAAATATATGTTGGGCAAGCCCGGGGATTATCTGGCGGCCAGACTGGATGATCTCCATGATGTCTATGTAATAGAAAGGGATATTTTCTTTAAGAGCTATGAAGAAAAAGTATGATGCATTTATAAGTTATAGACATTGTGATCCGGATAAGTATGTGGCAGAACTGTTACATA
>CALYSH010000035.1 GCA_945485625.1 uncultured Lachnospiraceae bacterium
CAAAGCCAATAATTGGAGGGGGAGCTGTTTTTTCAGTATATTCTGGTTCTGTATAGCTGACAGTTTGGAAAATATAGGGATTTGTCAAATAATTGTTTTAGAGGAATGAGCGGGCCAAAAATAAGCTCTGTACATTTTTCACAAAAAGCTACAAAATACTCCGAAAAAAGGACAAATTATTCGGGTGAGTTATCCACAGACAAAAAGCCCGTAAAAAGGACGAAAGCTATTTATACACGAAGTTATACACATTATCCACAAATTTGAAACCGATTTGTTTTCGGAAAGATGCAAATCGAAAAAGAACAGGGGTTTTGTGAAAATTATATAAAAATGTCGAAAATAAAAGATTTTTTTAAAAAACAGTTGACAATAATAATGTCAAAAATAAATAAAAAAATTCTTAAATTGTTGCAAAAAGCTGCTCAATTGTGCTATAATGACTACACAATATAAAAACATTTTCTGCATGCTCTTTGCATCGGAAATGACAGAAAGGAATGATTCATATGAAGTTTGTGATTCTTGGAAGAAATATTGAGGTTACCCCCGGTCTGAAGGCCGCAGTGGAGGACAAGCTTGGAAAGCTGGACAAGTATTTCAATCCCGATACAGAGGTACATGTAACACTGAGTGTTGAAAAGGAGAGACAAAAGATTGAGGTAACCATTCCTGTGAAGGGCAGCATTATCCGTTCCGAGCAGGTCAGCAACGATATGTATGTATCCATTGACCTGGTAGAGGAAATCATTGAGAGACAGCTAAAGAAGTATAAGAATCGTATCATTGAGAAGAAGCAGTCCGCACAGGCATTCAGCCAGAGCTACATCGACAACGATTATGCGGATGAGGACGAGATTAAAATTGTCCGGACCAAGAAGTTTGATATTAAGCCCATGTATCCCGAGGATGCATGTGTTCAGATGGAGCTTCTGGGACACAGCTTCTACGTATTCTGCAACGCGGAGACTGACCAGGTGAATGTGGTTTACAAGAGAAAGGGCGACAGCTACGGCCTGATTGAGCCTGAAGTATAGTGAACAGAGGATTAGGGAGTACCCGGTAGTTATACCGGGTACTTTTTTTGCATATACATAGGGGTGCATAGACTGAAAAGCGGTGTAGGCTTGTATATGGGCAGAGGGAAAGAGAGATTTGTATGGTTGAAGAGAATGTTGGGAGTAGAAGCAGCGCTGGCAGCAGTGCTTTTTGTATTGCTTGGAACAGGACAGAGGCAGAACACTGCGGAGGTGTTTCGGACGGTTTATTCGGGAGGGGAGCTTCATGCGGGACTGGAGCTTCAAGAGACCGGAGAGCCGGAGAAAAAGGAATATATTAAGTGGGTGGATTTCAATGTTTCTTATGATGCTTTATGTGCAGCATATCAATGGGATGTGGATACCCATAATACAGAGCATCACATCGACTGGATTGACCTGTTGGCTTATACCGCCTGTGTATGCGGAGGAGAATTCAATGAGAAGGCAGTAAAAACCTTAAACCGGACGGCCGGAAAGTTAGCCAAGGGAGAGGAAACCATGGAAGCTCTTACGGAAGGGAAAAAATACTTTGCATATTACAGGGAAGCATATGAGGCGGTTCTGGGTGGAATGGTAGGCGAATATCAGAGGGAATGCGGTGGAGACGATGCAGGAAGTCGACAGGAAAAAACTTATGAAACCGTGTATGGACTGAAAGCCTATTTGCCAATCGCCCGGGGCTTTGCTTATGAGGATTATGATGATTTCGGAGCCGGACGAAGCTACGGATACAAGAGAAAGCATCTGGGACATGACATGATGGGCCTGGTGGGTACACCCATCACCGCAATTGAGTCCGGGTATGTGGAGGCATTGGGGTGGAACCAGTACGGCGGATGGCGGATCGGAATCCGAAGCTTTGATAAAAAGAGGTATTATTACTATGCGCACCTCAGACAGAACTACCCCTTTGCGGAAGGGCTGCAGGAGGGAAGTGTAGTGACTGCCGGTGACGTGATTGGTTACATGGGGCATACCGGCTACAGCACCAAGGAAAATGTGAATAATATTGAAGTAACGCATCTGCACTGGGGCCTGCAATTAATATTTGATGAAAGCCAGAAGGAATGCAACAGCGAAATCTGGGTCGATGTGTATGCTTTGACCCGTTTCCTTGCAAAACACACCCAGGCGGTGAAAAAGGTGGAAGGGACGAAGGAATGGGTCCGGACCACAACGATTGTGGACCCGGCTGTGAAAAGGTGAGAAATACTTAGGAGATTTCTCTGCACTTCTTGCAGAAACTCATTGCAAAACATGTCGGGCTATGGTAAAATAGGTTCAGTGAGTATGATAAAAAAATAACAATCATAAAACACAACGAATCAATGGAGGAAAAACAAATGGCAAAGAAAGTAGTTTTAGCTGGCGCTTGCCGTACCGCAATCGGTACCATGGGTGGTTCTTTGAGCACTACCCCCGCTGCAGAGCTGGGCGCAATCGTAATTAAGGAAGCATTGAACCGTGCAGGTGTTAAGCCTGAGCAGGTTGATCAGGTTTACATGGGATGTGTTATCCAGGCCGGACAGGGTCAGAACGTTGCCCGTCAGGCATCCATCAAGGCCGGTCTTCCCATCGAAGTTCCTGCAGTTACCATGAACGTAGTTTGCGGTTCCGGTTTGAACTGTGTAAACCAGGCGGCTCAGATGATTATGGCAGGCGATGCTGATATCGTTGTAGCCGGTGGTATGGAGAACATGTCCATGGCGCCTTACGCTATGATGCAGGGCCGTTTCGGTTATAGAATGAACAATGGTACTCTGGTAGATACCATGGTAAACGATGCACTTTGGGATGCCTTCAACAACTATCATATGATTACCACCGCAGACAATATCTGCCGTGAGTGGGGCATCACCAGAGAAGAGCTGGATGAGTTCGCATTGAAGAGCCAGCAGAAGGCGGAGGAAGCACAGAAGAACGGTGCTTTCGATAAGGAAATCGTACCTGTAATGGTTAAGAAGAAAAAAGAGATGGTTGAGTTCAAGGTTGACGAGGGACCTCGTGCCGGAACTACCATGGAAGCTCTTGCTAAGCTTCGCGCAATCAATAAGGATGGCTTCGTTACCGCAGGTAACGCTTCCGGTATCAACGACGGTGCAGCTGCAATCGTTGTTATGAGCGAGGAGAAGGCAAAGGAGCTTGGCGTTAAGCCTATGGCTACCTTTGTTGCAGGCGGTCTTGCAGGCTGCCGTCCCGAGGTTATGGGTATCGGTCCCGTATACTCCACCAAGAAGGTTATGGACAAGGTTGGCATGAAGATTGAAGACTTCGATATCATCGAGGCAAACGAGGCATTTGCTGCACAGTCCATCGCAGTGGGCAGAGACCTTGGTATCGATGTTGACAAGCAGTTAAATCCCAACGGTGGTGCAATTGCTCTCGGACATCCCGTAGGTGCTTCCGGATGCCGTATCCTTGTTACTCTGCTTCATGAGATGCAGGCCAAGGGTGCTAAGACCGGTCTTGCTACCCTGTGTATCGGTGGTGGTATGGGCTGCTCCACCATCGTTAAGATGGAAGACTAATTTGATATCATAGCGAAAAACGGAAAGGCACCTTTTGTGCATTTCCGCTTTTTCGCGATTTGTGGTGATTCAGAGCCATACTGATTTGCTTACTGTGGATGCCTGCATTCAAACAGAAAAGCAGGCGGCGAAGTTAGCACGAAATATTAATAAGAGAGGATAGTAAAATGGATTACATTTTGTATGAGCAGAAGGGTGCATACGGCGTGATTACCATCAACCGTGAGAAAGCCCTTAACGCATTGAATTCCCAGGTACTTGATGAGCTGAGCGCTACTCTGGATGCCGTAAATCTGGAAGAGGTAAGAGCGTTGGTTCTTACCGGTGCAGGTGAGAAGTCCTTTGTGGCAGGTGCGGATATCGGAGAGATGAGCACCCTGACCAAGGCAGAAGGCGAAGCCTTCGGTAAGAAGGGAAATGACGTATTCCGTAAGCTGGAGACCTTCCCCATCCCTGTTATCGCTGCAATCAACGGTTTCGCATTGGGCGGCGGATGTGAGATTTCCATGAGCTGTGATATCAGACTCTGCTCTGACAATGCAGTATTCGGTCAGCCTGAAGTAGGTCTTGGAATTACCCCCGGCTTCGGCGGTACCCAGAGACTTGCCCGCCTGGTAGGCGCAGGTATGGCGAAGCAGATGATTTACACTGCACGCAACATCAAGGCAGCAGATGCTTACAGAATCGGTCTGGTGAACGAGGTTTACTCCGCAGAGGTTGACGCTGAGGGAAATGTAGTGAAGACCGCTAAGGAAGTATTGCTGGCAGCAGCCGAGAAGATGGCGGCGGGTATTGCCATGAACGCTCCCATCGCAGTCCGCAACTGCAAGAAGGCAATCAACGAAGGTCTTGATGCAGATATGGATCAGGCAATCGTAATCGAGGAGAAGCTGTTTGGTGACTGCTTCGAGACCGAGGATCAGAGAGCCGGTATGGGCAACTTCCTTGAGAAGGACAAAGAAAAGAAATTAAAGGTTGTACCCTTTAAAAATCGCTAGTTAGGAAGGAAACCGGGCGGCCGGGTGGCGGACAATCGGTTTCAGAAAATTCACAAATAATATATTCAGGAGGATGAAAGAATGAAGGTTGGTATTATTGGTGCCGGTGCTATGGGTCAGGGTATTGCAAAGGCATTTGCACAGACAGAAGGTTATGAAGTAGCTCTTTGCGATGTAAAGCAGGAGTGGGCTGACGGCGGTAAGGCTAAGATTGTTAAGGGCTATGCTAAGCTTGTTGAGAAAGGCAAAATGACTCAGGAGGCTGTTGACGCTATCGTAGCTAAGATCACTGCCGGTTTGAAGGAAGATTTGTGTGCTGACTGCGATTTGATCGTAGAAGCAGTTTTCGAGAATATGGAAGTAAAGAAGACCACCTTTGCTGAGCTGGACAAGATCTGCAAGCCTGAGTGTGTATTCGCTTCCAACACCTCTTCCCTTTCCATTACCGAGATTGGCAACGGCCTGAACCGTCCTATGATCGGTATGCACTTCTTCAACCCTGCTGATCGTATGAAGCTGGTTGAGGTTATCGCAGGTGCAAACACTCCTCAGGAGACTGTTGATACCATCAAGAAGATTTCCGAAGAAATCGGAAAGACTCCCGTACAGGTAAACGAGGCAGCAGGTTTTGTTGTGAACCGTATCCTGATCCCTATGATCAATGAAGCTGCTTTCATCAAGATGGAAGGTGTTTCTGATATCGCAGGTATTGATGCAGCCATGAAGCTGGGTGCAAATCATCCTATGGGACCCCTTGAGCTTGGTGACTTCGTAGGTCTGGATATCTGCCTTGCTATTATGGACGTTCTCTATAAGGAGACCGGCGACAGCAAGTATCGTGCATGTCCTTTGATCCGCAAGATGGTTCGCGGCGGTAACCTGGGCGTGAAGAGCGGTAAGGGCTTCTACATCTACAATGCAGATCGTACCAAGACTCCTGCAGACGCTCAGTAAGAGAAAAATGGCATCTTCGGCGGTGGCAGGAATATGCAGCCGCCGGGGATGAAAGGAACAGTATATTTTTTAATGGAGGATAAATTATCATGGATTTCACTTTAAGTAAAAAGCATGAAATGGCGCGCACTCTGTTCAGAGAGTTCGCTGAAAAAGAAGTAAAGCCCCTGGCAATCGAGGTAGATGAGACCGAGGAATTCCCTCGTGCTACCGTAGAGAAAATGGCTAAGGCAGGCTTCATGGGTATTCCCATTCCCAAGGAGTACGGCGGACAGGGCTGTGATGTTCTTACCTACGCTATGTGTGTAGAGGAGCTGGCTAAGGTTTGCGGTACTACCGCAGTTATCGTTTCCGCTCATACCTCTCTTTGCTGCGATCCTATTCTTACCTATGGTACAGAAGAGCAGAAGCAGAAGTATTTGCCGGATCTGGCAGCAGGCCGCAAGATCGGTGCATTCGGTCTGACCGAGCCCGGTGCAGGTACTGACGCTCAGGGTCAGCAGACCAAGGCAGTTCTTGACGGAGACGAGTGGGTATTAAACGGCTCCAAGATCTTCATCACCAACGGTAAGGAAGCAGACGTTTACGTTATCTTCGCTATTACCGGTATGGTTGAGAAGCGCGGCAAGATGTCCAAGGAAATCTCCGCATTCATCGTTGAGAAGGGCACTCCCGGATTTTCCTTCGGTACCAAGGAGAAGAAGATGGGTATCCGCGGTTCTTCCACCTACGAGCTGATCTTTACCGATTGCCGTATTCCCAAGGCAAACATGCTGGGCCAGCAGGGTAAGGGCTTCGGTATCGCAATGCATACTCTGGACGGCGGACGTATCGGTATCGCTGCTCAGGCTCTTGGTATCGGCGAGGGCGCTCTTGACAGAGCAATCGCTTATGTTAAGGAGAGAAAGCAGTTTGGTCGTGCCATCGGCGCATTCCAGAACACCCAGTTCCAGCTTGCTGATATGGCTACCAAGGCTCAGGCAGCTCAGTTCCTTGTTTACAAGGCAGCCTGCACCAAGGATCAGTACACTAAGGATCATAAGACCGCTTACGGCGTAGAAGCAGCTATGGCGAAGTTGTATGCTGCAGAGATGGCTATGGAGGTTACTACCAAGGCTGTACAGCTTCACGGTGGTTACGGTTATACCAGAGAGTACGAAGTAGAGCGTATGATGCGTGATGCAAAGATCACCGAGATCTACGAAGGTACCAGCGAGGTTCAGAGAATGGTTATTTCCGCAAGTCTGTTGAAATAATTCATCCTCGAAGATTTTAAAGACCGGTCCTACTGATAACAACTATGAATTCAATAAAATAATAAGGAGTGAATATACAATGAAGATCGTTGTTTGTGTAAAGCAGGTTCCTGATACCAAGGGCGGCGTTAAGTTTAATCCCGATGGTACTCTGGACAGAGCTGCTATGATGACAATTATGAATCCGGATGACAAGGCTGGTTTGGAAGCAGCACTTAGATTAAAAGATCAGTATGGTGCAGAAGTTACCGTTATCACCATGGGTCTTCCCAAGGCAGAGGATGTTCTGCGTGAGGCAATGGCTATGGGCGCAGATAAGGGTATCCTTGTTACCGACAGAGTACTTGGTGGTGCAGATACCTGGGCTACCTCCCAGACTCTTGCAGGTGCGATCCGCAACCTGGAATATGATTTGATTATTACCGGACGTCAGGCTATCGACGGTGATACCGCTCAGGTAGGTCCTCAGATTTCCGAGCACTTGGGAATTCCTGTAATCTCCTATGCACAGAAGATTGAGGTAGAGGGTGACAGCGTTATCGTTGAGCGTCAGTATGATGACAGATACCATGTACTTAAGGCGAAAATGCCTTGTCTGGTAACTGCACTTGCTGAGTTGAACGAGCCCCGTTATATGACTCCCGGCGGAATCTTCGATGCATGTGATGCTGAGATTACCGTATGGGGCAGAGCAAACCTGGTAGATGTAGAAGATTCCAACCTTGGTTTGAAGGGTTCTCCTACCCAGATTGCAAAGGCATCCGATAAGGTTCGTAAGGGTGCAGGTGAGAAGGTTACTCTGGATCCCGCAGAAGCAGTTGACTATATTGTTGGCAAGCTGAAGGACAAGCACGTAATTTAAGTCTAGATCACAGATGGAGGAAGAAAAGATGAATTTAGAAGAATATAAGGGCGTATATGTCTTCGCACAGCAGGTAGACAACGTGATTAATAGTATTGCTTTTGAGTTGATCGGTAAAGGTAAGGACCTTGCTGAAGCTCTTGGCACCACTGTAACTGCTGTATTGGTTGGTAGCGATGTGAAGGGTCTTGCTGATGAGCTGGCTGCATATGGCGCTGACAAGGTTATCGTTGTAGATGACCCGGAGTGTAAGGAATACAGAACAGAGCCTTACGCACATGCATTGGCTTCCGTTATCGAGAAGTATAAGCCTGAAATTTTCCTGGTAGGTGCTACCGCAATCGGTCGTGACCTGGGTCCCCGCGTTTCCGCAAGAATCCACACCGGTCTGACCGCAGACTGTACTCAGCTGGAGATCGGTGATTTCCCGATCAACCCGATTCCCGGCAAGGAGCAGAAGCACAATCAGCTGTTAATGACCCGTCCTGCATTCGGTGGAAACACCATTGCTACCATCGCCTGCCCTGATTTCCGTCCTCAGATGGCTACCGTACGTCCCGGCGTTATGCAGAAGCGTGCAAAGGTAGAGGGTGCTAAGGCTAATATCGAGGAGTTCAATCCCGGATTTACTCCCGACAACAAATATGTTGAAATTCTGAAGGTTGTTAAGGCTGTATCCGATACCGTAGATATCATGGATGCTAAGATCCTTGTTTCCGGCGGTCGTGGTGTAGGCAGCGCTGAGAACTTCAAGCTTCTTGACGACCTGGCAGAGGTTCTTGGTGCAACCGTATCCTGCTCCCGTGCAGTAGTAGACGCAGGCTGGAAGTCCAAGGAGCTTCAGGTAGGACAGACCGGTAAGACCGTTCGTCCTAACGTATACTTTGCAATCGGTATCTCCGGTGCGATTCAGCACCTGGCAGGTATGGAAGAGTCCGATATCATCATCGCTATCAACAAGGATGAGACCGCTCCTATCTTTGATGTAGCTGATTACGGTATCGTAGGCGATCTGAACAAGATCCTTCCTGCTTTGACCGAGAAGTTAAAGGCTGAGATGGCAAACAAGCAGTAATTCAATAAAAAAGGAACAGTATCCTTTCGAAGAGAAGCCGAGGCAGAAATGCCTTGGCTGTTTCTGCCTTATAGAAATCTTAACCTTTCTTAAACGATTCTTAAAAGCCGAGGTGTCCTTGTATGACTTATAATGAAAAGGAAGAACCTGCATGAATTACGGTAGGGATATATTGGAGGGCAATATGAAGAGGTTAATAACATTGGCTTTTTTGATTTTGATGTGCTTTATGATTGCAGCTTGCGGAAAGAAGGTGCCGGAGCCGGAGGGAGAGAATGGTGGGTATACGGATGCCTGGAAGAAGACCGGATTTCGGTATTCGGATAAGGTGGAATTTATGGGGGATAAGGAGTTTCCCTATCACGAGGCCGACTGTATCATTTTTTCGGAATTTGACCCGGGTTTTATATACACGGAGCATTATGCAACGGAAACCTATCTTGGACAGTACCGGTATGTGTTCCATTCTTACAACACAGATGCCGGATGGGTTCATTATATGGTAACCGAATCCCCGAAGCTGAAAAAACCTACAAGTACGGAGTTACTTTCCGGTGAGAAAATAAATGGCAGGATGCTTTTTGCGGACGGTGTGAAGGAGTCTGATATTGCCGTATTAATTGGAACCGAAGAGCAGGGAGAAATATCCGCCGCCTATGTCATGCATTTTGATGAACAGGGAAAGCTTTTGTCCAGGGAGGAGGTTTCACAAGACTATAAGGTGAAGCTTGACAATTTCCGGAATGTCTGGTGGTGCGATGAGCAGGGATATGGATATCTGTTGTCAAACGAGGGGAAGACGCGGACCGGCCGGAAGCAGGATGGAGAAGAGATTTATTCTTCGGAATGTACCGGGCAGGATTCTTTTATTGCCACAGCTTTTCACACCCCCAATGGGGATATCATTTTTGTAGAGAATGATCAAACGAATGGTAAAACAAATCTGTTTTGGATTAACCTACAGAAAAAAATGGCTAGGGAATTGGTAACAATCAATATGGCAAA
>CALYSH010000036.1 GCA_945485625.1 uncultured Lachnospiraceae bacterium
CTCTGTCCCTGGGGCCTCTGTCCCTGGGGTCTCTGTCCCTGAGGTCTCTCTGCAGTTCTGCGACGAATGGTTTCCTTCTCTACTCTTTCGATATATGCCGCATCCGCATCGCCTTTGACCTTATAGATGACAAAGGCCAAAGCACCCGCCATTGCCAGCAGAAGAACAATCAGCACAAGGATAATCACCTTCTGCTTTGAAGTCTTTGCTGCCTCGGCCTGATAAAGCTTTGCATTCTCTGTAGCAGCATAGAAAATCTGGCTGATCTCCCAGGACTTCAATTCCTCGTTATCCACAAGAATCCACTTTGCATCATTCTCATCATACCAAACCTCATACTTGCCTTTCTCCTGAGGTTCCTCTGTAGGCTTCGGATTCTCGTTTTGATTCGGGTCGTCCACCGGGTCTTCGGGAGTCTCCGGAACCGGCTCCTTTAATTCTCCGGAAAGTTCCACATAATCAGAGCGGATAAAGCCGCTTATTTCTTTGTTGTTTTCTACATAATGAATCAGGTACCAGGTTTTGGAGTCAGCTCCTGTAATGGTTCCCTTTACGGTAACTACAGTTCCCTTCTTCACGGAAGCAAGAACATTGTCTTTATTTGAAGTATCTGCTGCCGAACGGACACGTACATTCTCAGCGCCCTTAACGGTACCGCCTACCGGCTGGACTTCAGTCACCTTACTGGTATCCAGCGGGGTTGAGGGTTTTGGAGTTGCGCTGGGGCTGGGGGTAGGAGTGGCTGTTGCAGCGTCTCCTGCTACTACAAGGTCGGAACGAATGTAGCCGGTGGTATTTGCATCCACCTGAACCTTATACCAAACCTTTCCATCTGCTGCGGTGGTCTGTCCCACTACGGTAAGTACCGCATCCCGCTTCACATTTCCTACAATGCCACTGCCGGTTGTTGCTTCCTTACGGATATTCGCTCCGGCCACATTTACCTTTACGGTTTCATCTGCACGGCTGGTAAATACGCCAAGCACCAAGGTAAGCACTGCAATCAGAATCAAGGTTCCAACTGCATTCCACGCTTTGCTGTTCCACAGACTGACTGTCTTCTTCATCGGTTTCCTTCCTTTCTGGATTATGCCTCATCAATTGCCTTTCCAATATCATGACGCATATATTTATTATCGAAATGTACCCACTCGGTTGCTTCATATGCCTTCGCACGAGCTTCCTTCAAGGTCGCACCCTTGGCGGTAATACCAAGCACACGGCCTCCGTTGGTTACCACCTTGCCGTTTGCATCAAACTTGCTTCCCGCATGGAAACAATAATAATCCTCTTTTCCCTTAAAGTTTTCCAACCCGGTAATTTCAAAGCCTTTTTCATAAGCCACCGGATATCCGTCGGAAGCCAATACCACACAAACTGCCGCATTGTCTTCAAACTTCAATTCCACCCGGTCCAATGTACCATCAATACAGGCATCCACTACATCCATGATATCATTCTCCATTCTGCAGAGAACAACCTGTGCCTCCGGATCTCCAAAGCGTGCATTATACTCCAACACTCTGGGTCCCTTAGGAGTTAACATCAATCCAAAGAAGATGACTCCCTTGAACGGTCTTCCCTCACTTGCCATGGCATCTACGGTTGCCTGATAGATATACTTCTGACAGAAATCATCCACTTCCTTGGTATAGAAGGGGCTGGGTGAGAAGTTCCCCATACCACCGGTATTCAAGCCCTGATCTCCATCCTTTGCGCGCTTATGATCCTGTGCGGAGGTCATGGTACGAATGGTCTTACCGTCCACGAAGGAAAGTACAGACACCTCACGGCCTGTCATAAACTCTTCAATTACCATACGATTTCCTGCGCTGCCGAAATGCTTATCCAGCATGATTTCCTTCACGCCGGCCTTCGCCTCCTCCAGGGTATTGCAAATCAAAACCCCTTTGCCCAGAGCCAGTCCGTCAGCCTTTAACACGATGGGCATCTCTGCTGTTTCCAGATAAGCGATTGCCTTATCCGGGTCATCAAAGGTTTCATAAGCAGCTGTAGGAATATTATACTTCTTCATCAAATCCTTTGAGAATGCCTTGCTTCCCTCCAGAATCGCTGCCGCCTTGTTGGGACCGAAGGTACGTAGGCCCGCCTCCTGAAGCACATCTACCAGACCGCCTACCAAAGGGTCATCCGGCGCTACAAAAACCAGGTCCACAGCCTTCTCCTTGGCATATGAAACAATCTTATCAAATTCCATTACACCGATAGAGGGATTACATTCAGCGACTTCCGCGATTCCCGCATTCCCGGGAACACAGTAAATCTGATCCACTCTCTTGCTTTTCTTCATTGCCACTGCGATGGCATGTTCACGACCGCCGCCGCCTACAATCAATACCTTCATCTGTATTGCCTCCGCTTTATTTTCTTCTGACCTTTCCGTCCACTATTTCAAGCCGCCCATTTGCAATGTCATCGATTGCCTGAGGTAATAACTTCCACTCAGCCTGCTCCATTACCCGCTGCTGCAGCTCTTTTGCCGTATCATCCTGTTCCACCATAACAGCCTTCTGTGCAATAATGGGGCCTTCGTCCATGCCGTCATTTACATAATGCACAGTAGCACCGGTTACCTTCACCCCACGCTTTAACGCTTCCTCATGCACCTTCAGCCCATAGAACCCTACGCCGCAGAAGGATGGAATCAAAGAGGGATGGATATTGATGATTCTGCCGGAATACTTTGTGGTCATGGCATCCGGAATCTTCACCAGGAAACCTGCCAGCACGATCAAATCCGGCGCAAGCTCATCCATTTTATCCAGAAATGCCTGATTAAATGCTTCTCTGTCCGCATAGTCCTTTGGGCTTATCAAAATCCCGGGGATGTTATGATTCTTAGCGCGCTCCAATGCATACGCACCGGCATTGTTGCTGATGACTCCGATAATCTCCGTATTGGTGATGGTTTTGTTATCAACAGCATCCAGAATAGCCTGTAAGTTGGTTCCTCCGCCGGAAACACAAACCACCACTCTTAACATAATGTTACTCCTTTTTCACCCTTGGTGCAGTGACCTACAACGAATGCCTTTTCACCGGCAGACTCAATGGCTGCAATGGTGCTGTCCACATCCTTTGCATCCACTGCCAATACCATACCAAGACCCATATTGAAGGTATTGTACATCATCTCTTCTGCAATATCTCCCTTCTTCTGCATGAGCTTGAAGATTGCGGGAACCTCATAGCTGTCCTTCTTTACCACAGCACGGATGCCATCGGGAAGCATTCTGGGAATATTCTCGTAGAAACCGCCGCCGGTAATATGGCTGCAGCCCTTCACGGTAACGCCGGCATCCTTGATCGCCTTCAATGCCTTTACATAAATAATGGTGGGTTTGATCAAAGCCTCTCCCAAGGTAGTACCAAGTTCATCATAATAAGTATCCAGACTTTCCCTGGTCATCTCAAATACCTTACGAACCAAAGAGAATCCGTTGGAATGTACACCGGAGGATGCAATACCCACCAGTACATCACCATCCTGAATGGTCTCACCGGTAATAATATCCTTTGCATCGGCTACACCTACGGAAAAGCCTGCCAGATCGTACTCGTCCTCAGGCATCAGACCGGGATGCTCTGCGGTCTCGCCGCCAATCAGTGCACAGCCTGCCTGCTTACAGCCTTCTGCCACACCCTTTACAATTTCCGCAATCTTCTCGGGATAGTTCTTGCCGCAGGCAATATAATCCAGGAAGAACAGGGGCTCACCGCCTGCACATGCCACATCGTTAACGCACATTGCAACAGCGTCAATACCGATGGTATCATGCTTGTCCATCAAAAATGCCAGCTTTACCTTGGTGCCGCAGCCGTCTGTTCCGGACAAAAGAACAGGATTCTCCATCTTTTTGAATGCTTCCATGGAAAATGCTCCGGAGAATCCGCCCAGTCCTCCCATAACCTCGGGACGAAGGGTCTCCTTCACATGCTTCTTCATCAACTCTACGGACTTGTATCCTGCCTCAATGTCTACTCCAGCTTTCTTATAATCCATTTCCTTTTCTCCTCATTTTCGCTTATTTCAATTCGTCTTTTGCGAATTAATAATTCTTATAACCAACTTCCTGCAGGCGGGCATCCTTCGCCACAACCTGTTCCTTCAGCTTCGCGGAATAGTCCTTCAGTTTCTCCAAAAGCTTTGCATCGGAGGTAGCCAGAATCTTCGCAGCCAGAAGACCCGCGTTTGCGCCGCCGTTAATTGCCACCGTTGCAACCGGAATACCGGAAGGCATCTGTACGATGGAGTACAGGGAATCTCTGCCGCCCAGAGAAGTGGTATGCATGGGAATACCGATAACGGGCATGGGGAAGATTGCTGCACACATACCGGGCAAATGTGCTGCCATGCCGGCCCCCGCAATCACAACCTTAATTCCTCTTGCCTCCGCACCCTTAGCATATTCAAAAAACACATCCGGCTCTCTGTGGGCACTGATAATGGTCATTTCGTAGGGAATTTCCAGCTCCTCCAGAATATCCGCCGCCTTTGCCATTACCGGCATGTCGGAATCACTTCCCATCACAATGGAAACCACCGCTTTATTCTTATTTTCCGAAAACATAACGAACCTCCTTATGTTGTTATTGACAATAACAAAAAACGCTATATCTAGTCCTTAGTTTACTAGAAATAGCGTTTCTATGCAAGGCTTTTCATAAAAAACTTTTTATACAGACACAAGAAGCTTTCAGCCCCATTATTCCCCGTCGGAATCAAAGGCTTCATTTAACGCTTCCGTGCCGGGCAGAACAAAACGTCCCTTTTCAATAATCAAAATTTCCTCGCCATTTGCCTTCACCGCAGACAGGCTTCCCAGCTCATTGTAAGGGATGGTAATATCCGTGTGGCAGTTAAAATAAGCCTTTGCAGGCTGGGTTCTGCGAAGTGCCGCCACCTCATTCTCCCGTGCCACAATTTCCTTCCCGTCCGGATTGTACACCCTGATATCCTCCACATGAGAGTAACAGGTATCCCCCACCGCAAAGTGAGGTCCCATTTTTTCGGCAATCAGAATCGGCAGTTTAGCTCCTACGCCAAGCTTCTTTGCCACCATATAAGCGGTGGTGTTGGTACCGATTGCGAACTCTCCCATGGGAAGGGATTCATCTCGGAACAGGACATTTTCCCGAATGAATGCCTGGTTCTCCTCTTTTGTCCCAAAATTGGCGCAGGAATATCCGGTGGTCATACCATTTCTGAATTCCAGCTGTAAATCCTTGTATTCCAGGCCGTTCAGATATACCCTGCTTACATGAAGGATACCATTGGTCCCCTTTAGGACAGGGGAGGTAAACACCTCTCCCACCGGAATATTCACATCGGCCACACAGTTTTCAAACTTGGTTTCCTTCTCCGCATCCTGCAGGGGGTACAGCTGCACTGTAAGGTCGGTACAATTGCCGTTCATGCCCACGATTCTGCAATACTCTGCCTGATTCAGAGTATCAATTATGATCTGCTGAATCCCCTGATACAACTTGTAATCCAGGGTATTGATCCGGATGGTCTCCTCAAACAGCTCCTCAAAAACATCCCCAATTTCCGGAATCGGGAAGGCAATGATGGTAAAGCTTCTTTCCTCCTCCAGAATATATTTCCGCTGAATTTCACCGGAAGCAGAGCGAAACTCCAGCCACAAGGCATTCTGTTTTTCACGTAAGGACACTGCTTCCTTTTTGTTCACCGGTTCGAATTCCTTCTCACCAAAGGTTTCCACCACGGCAGGACCGGCATACAATAAGGCTGCCTCCCTGTATTCCTCAAATGCGGTGCGAAGTACCTCCAGACGACGATTCACATAATTCTTATCCAGGAACAAGGCTTTATCATCCTTATGGTCGAAATCAAACTGTCTGTTGGCTTCTCCGCCGTAAAAGCCTGTTTTAAATATGGAAGGATTGTACAAAATACTGGAAGGATTCCGATATATCGCAGGCTTCAGGCCCATGCCTTCAAAATTCTGCAAAGCCTTTCGAAGCATCCGTTCAAAGCCTACCCGGTAACGGATCTCCACAATTTTCTTTCTCGATAAATCCTTCCCGGTCACTTCAAAACCGATACGATATCCTTCGGTATAAGTATCCGCCATGGTTGCAATGGTTTCCTCCGGGAGAGTCGCCATAAATTCTGCAAGTTTTCTTTCATTCTCGCTGATATATTCTCCGTATTTATACAGATATCTTTCATCCGATAAGTCTTCCTGTCGAATGATGTCAGCTGCGAAGCGATTTCCTTCGGTTACAAGCTTCTCGATTTTCTTTTCCGCAGACATATCCGCGTAATCACTGACAAACCAGTACAAAATCTCCTGAATACTCTTTCCGGCAGGGAGCATCCGGTTCTCATTCCACTCATACCAGAAGCAATTATAAACCTCCAGAAACAGTTCCAGACGAATCGCAATTTCCTCCGTCTCTCCTTCATACACAAAACCGATTAAGCTGCGAAGCTCTGTATACAAAAAACAGAGAGGCTGTCCGTACTCTTCTCCCAGCTGATTCACTGCCACTGTCGGATTTGCATAGCTCTTCCCATAATGTTCCGGCAGAATATCCTCATAAAGGGCACGATTCCTCTCACGAAGCTCCCGGATGGGTGCACTCTCCAAGCCTCCTGCCAGAAGAAATCTTCTGGTTTCCAAAATCTGCTTTAAAAACGCTCCCACCGTACGGAAATAATCGGAAAGGGACTCACTGCCCAGCTGCTCCGATTCCATCTGTGCAATACGATTCTCTGCCAGTTCAATGCGTTCCTCTAAAATATCCATTTGTTCATCCATTTCCATCCCGCAACCCTTCCTAGAATAACGTGCCCATATACACAATACCGCCCACGCCAAGCAGTACTGCCAGATTCAGAATCAGTCCCACCACACTGTACACACGAAAGGCCTCCTTCTGTTGGAAGGACTTCGCGCTAAGCACAAAACCGATCAGGGAAAAAATAACCGCCAGCAGTCCGGTCAGACCATAGCCCGGTATGGTTTCCCCCTTCGCCCGATAGGTCAGGTACACCACTGCAATCATGGACACACCGCTTATGATTCCCAGAATCACCGACATAATTGCACCGGTGGGATGTTTTTTATTGGTATAAATATATTTTCTTTTTTTCATGCCGTCCTGCCACTCCTACATCCATCCGAAAATCGAAAAGGCATTCCCCGGAAGGGAAATGCCTGTCTGTCAGAATAAAAGCTTGGATTTGTGTGCCAGAAGCTTTGCGCCGCCGATAATCAACAGGATACCGCTTACTACCCCGACTACAATGGCAATGACTCCGATTGCAATGTTCATAGCACCGGTTCCGCCCATGGTCTTATATACCTTTTCTTCCATAAAAACCTCCCATCTCAGACTGATTTCACACCATATGTCTCATAATATTTGTCAATGGATGCCTTCAATGCATCATCAATATAAACCTGTCCCTTGTAGGGCTTATTGTAAAGATGCTCGATTACATCCCCCATGGTTACAATTGCATTAGCCTCAAATCCGTATCTTTCCTTAATCTCGTCCAGTGCGCTCTTTTCTCCGCCCTGTCCTACCTCCATACGGTTCAGGGATACCATAAGACCAACGATTTCTACGTTTGCTGCGCCTCTTACCTTAGGTACGGTTTCCTCCATGGATTTCCCGGAAGTGGTAACATCCTCAATCATCACTACACGGTCACCGTCCTTTAACTTGCTTCCAAGAAATCCGCCCTTGTCCGCACCGTGGTCCTTCTCTTCCTTCCGATCGGAGCAGTAACGAATCTCCTTGCCGTAAAGCTTGCTGTAAGCGATTGCAGTGACTACACTGATCGGAATTCCCTTATAAGCCGGTCCAAACAGGACATCAAAGTCATCTCCGTAGGTATTGTGAATTGCCTTTGCATAATACTCACCCAGTCCCATCAGCTGAGAACCGGTAACATACGCCCCGGCATTCATGAAGAAAGGGGACTTCCGCCCGCTCTTCAACGTAAAATCACCAAATTTCAATACCTGGCAATCCACCATAAACTCGATAAATTCCTGCTTGTAGCTTTCCATCTTATCTAACCTCCTGCTTCTCATGTAAGCTTTCGTTTTTTTGCCCTTTATCTCTTTCCAAATGCTTCTTCTATGCTATCATAAAAGCATTGCTTTTTCAATCCATTTGAAAAAATATTGCTTTTGCGTCCTTAGCAGGATTTATTCTTTCTCCTACATATATTTTTGAGGGGAATCTGCCCTAGGGATATGTTTCACTTGGCGCAGGGCAGACTTTCGTTTCATATTCTGTGATTTTCTCTGCCCTATAGCGGCGTTTCTCCTGGCGCAGGGCAGACTTTCGTTTCATTTTCTGTGATTTTCTCTGCCCTACGACTGGGCTTTACTTGCTACAGGGAAGACATTTGACTTATGATTTGTGATTCAAAAGACATAACGGCCTTAGAGAGATTTTCATTTAAAGACTATATTCCCCAGAAACCTCCACTATTGCCTAACCACATATTCACATATTATGATACCAGGGTCGAAAGGAATTTACGCAAATGAGGTCTACGTCATTCGCCTTCCTATCTGCTTTCAGCATGGCATCCATCAGCATCATCCCCTAATTTCCCACATAGATAAGATACAAATCACACAGAAAAACGAGGGCAGCAATCACGCTGTCCTCGTCCTCACTCAAAGATCATTATTATTCTCATATAAAAAACTCTATATGAAATGTTCCAACGGCATCCGGCATCCCGGCAGGGTCGCATAACAGTCGCCTCTCAGGAATGCACCCTCCTACGAATTCTGTTGATTTATGGCATCCTCACAGTCTGCCATTGCCTGCAGGGTGAGGGTAAGCAAGCGTTCCAAATCCCAGCCTAACTGCTCTGCTCCCCGTTCAATCACTTCTCTGGAGCAGCCTGCAGCGAAGCCCTTGCTTTTGTATTTCTTTTTCAGGGATTTCAGTTCCATATCCTTGGTGCTCCCGGATGGACGCATAAGTGCTGCTGCCCAGATAAGTCCTGTCAGTTCATCGATGGCAAACAGGACCTTCTCCATTTCATGAACCGGTTCTACATCCAGGGTAACTCCGCATTCAATGGTGATTCC
Source organism: uncultured Lachnospiraceae bacterium (assembly GCA_945485625.1). Taxonomy (GTDB): domain Bacteria; phylum Bacillota; class Clostridia; order Lachnospirales; family Lachnospiraceae; genus Acetatifactor. Next base: position 9,114 of record CALYSH010000036.1, read on the forward strand.
ATATCCATGGGATACAACGGCATGGATAATATCCTCCGACACACCTCCTTCTCGCAAAAGCTCCGGTGCTTTCAGGCAGTGTTCTGCCGGATAAAGCTCAAAATCAATATCATGGAGCAGGCCCACAATTCCCCAGTATTCCTCCTGCTCCTGATAGCCCAATTCTCTGGCGAACCATTTCATGACGGCCTCCACCGTATATGCATGCTGGAGATGGAATGGATCCTTGTTGTATTTCTTTACTAATTCAAGTGCTTCTGCTCTGGATATGCTTCCCATTTTTGTTTTCCTCTTTTCCTGTTGCTATCTCGAATTTCGCATGGTTTTCTCTATCCACTGTCCAACAATCCCGGCCAGCTTCATTCTCTGCCCCATAAAGCTATGATTGCTTTGTATTGTATGAAAGGTAACATTTGCATTCCTTTCCTTGAGCAGTT
>CALYSH010000037.1 GCA_945485625.1 uncultured Lachnospiraceae bacterium
AGAAAGAGTTTCTTGGTACTCGTGGGTCTGGGGGAGAAAAACCATGCTCCGGGCCCACAAATCCTGCCCCAGCCCCATACGATGCATAAAAAGGCGAAACAGAGGAGTAGAGTTTCACAAAGAAAATCTGACAGAATCGGATATTAGTCTTGATATACTGCCCTGAAAACTATATTATAGAGGTATGGGTAGTTACAAAAGGAGGTAGCAAAATGAGACTTGCATTTATCGGTGCTGACCATGAGGTTACAGGCAGCTGCCATTACTTAGAGGTAGGAAAGAAGCATATTCTGGTTGACTATGGTATGGAGCAGGGCGTGAACGTATTTGAGAATGCTCCCCTTCCTGTGGATGAGGCGATGATTGATTATGTGTTTTTGACCCATGCCCATGTAGACCATTCCGGATTGCTCCCGCTCTTGTATGCGAAGGGCTTTCGAGGACAGGTGTTTGCCACAGATGCCACGGCAGATTTGTGCAGTATTATGCTTCGTGACTGCGCACACATTCAGACCATGGAGGCAGAGTGGAAAAACCGTAAGGCAAAGAGAGGCGCGGATTTCCAGGCTGTGGATCCTCTGTATACCATGGAGGATGCGGAGGGAATCATAAAGCGTATCGTTCCCTGTCATTATGATACGGTTGTAGAAGTGTGTGACGAGGTAAAGATTCGATTTACGGATATCGGACATCTGCTTGGCTCCTCCAGCATTGAGGTGTGGCTGACAGAGGATGGTCAGACCAAAAAGATTGTATTTTCCGGAGACATCGGCAATAAGAATCAGCCGATTTTACGAGATCCCATTCCCACAGAGGAAGCGGATTATGTGGTGATGGAATCCACATACGGGGATCGGTATCATTCCAGGGAACGTGTGGATTATGTAAAGGAACTGACACAGATTCTGCAGGAAACCTTTGATCGTGGCGGAAATGTGGTCATTCCCTCCTTTGCGGTGGGAAGAACCCAGGAGATGCTGTATTTCCTGCGTAAGATAAAGGTGGATAAGCTGGTAAAGGGGCATGAACGGTTCCAGGTGTATGTGGATAGCCCATTGGCGGTGGAGGCTACTGAAATCTTTCAGGACAATCGGGTGGAGTGCTTTGATGGGGAGGCCATGGAGCTGGTCAATGCAGGAATCAATCCCATTTCCTTTGCAGGCTTAAAGCTTGCCATTACCAGCGATGAATCCAAGCTGATCAACTTTAATGAGGAGCCGAAGGTTATCATTTCCGCTTCCGGTATGTGTGAAGCAGGACGTATCCGGCATCATTTGAAGCATAATCTCTGGAGAGAGGAGTGTACCATTCTTTTCGTAGGCTACCAGGCAGTGGGAACCCTGGGACGAAGCATTGTGGAAGGCGCCACGGAGGTGAAGCTCTTCGGTGAGACCATTCAGGTAAAGGCACAGATCAAGCAGCTGGCAGGTATCAGCGGTCATGCGGATAAGGATGGCTTGATCGACTGGATTTCTGCCTTCAAAGAAAAGCCCAAGAAGGTGTTTGTGGTACACGGTGAGGACAGTGTGTGCACTGCCTTTACAGAGTGCTTAAAAGTGGAGCATGGACAGAGAGCATACGCGCCCTACAGCGGCACGGTGTTTAATCTGTTGAGTAATAAGTTTGAATATGAGGCGGAGCCGATTCCGTTGAAGAAGAAGGTTCGTCCTGCCAGTGGAGTATTTGCCAGACTGCTTGCTTCTGCACAAAGATTGCTGGCTTTGGTACAGAAGTGCGACGGAATGGCGAATAAGGATATGGCGAAGTTTGCTGACCAAATCAATTCCCTATGTGATAAGTGGGAATAGTTCAGGAGAGAGTAACAGATGAGTATGATTTTGATTCAGGAGGAAACCTGTAAGGACCCCATCAGCCTGATCGGCCGGGAGGCCGGTGTATGCTGGGGCGGAAATATTACCGACCCGGAGAAAAACTATAAGAGAGGGCTGGATTGCCTGACCTCCGGTCACGGAAGAACCTGGGAGTATCCCCAGGTGTACATGGTGCTGGACGGGTATTCCGCCCGGGTGATTCGCGAGTTTTACACCCACATCGGAGGAGGTCCCACCAGACTTCAGGCATCCACCAGGTATATCAATTACCAGAAGGGCTTCCCCTATGTGACGGCACCTTCTGTTCAGGCGGTGCCGGAGGCAGAGGCGGTGTATGACAAGTGCATGCATCAGATTCTGGAGGCCATGCAGGAATTGGAGGCAATGGGGCTTCCCAGAGAGGATATCGGTATGCTGCTTCCCCTGGGAATGGAGACCAAGGTGGTGGTGCGTACCAATTTACGCAACCTGATTGATATGTCCCATCAGAGAATGTGTACCAGAGCGTACTGGGAGTATCGAAAGCTGATGCAGGATATGGTAAAGGCCCTGAAGGAGTATTCCGACGAGTGGGGTTATCTTGCAGACCATTATTTCCAACCCAAGTGTGAGGTCACCGGCTTCTGTACCGAGGCTAAGTGCTGCGGCAGAAAGCCCCGCAGGGAGGATGTGTAGATGAATATTATCGTTTGTGCGGATAACAACTGGGCAATCGGCTACAAGAACCGCCTTCTGGTCAGTATTCCCAATGATATGAAGCATTTCCGGGAGGAAACCATGGGCAAGGTAGTGGTGCTTGGACGAAAGACCTTGGAAACCTTTCCGCAGGGGCAGCCCCTGCAGGGGCGCACCAATATCGTGTTGTCCAAGGATAAGAAGCTTCATATCAAGGGGGCTGAGGTGGTTCATTCCCTGGAGGAGCTGCTGGAGCGATTGAAGGATTTTGACGATGAGGACATCTATATCATTGGCGGGGACAGTGTATATCAGCAGCTTTTACCTTATTGCGATGTGGCACATGTCACAAAGCTGGATTACGAATATCAGGCGGATTCCTATTTCCCGAATCTGGATAAGGATGAAAACTGGGAGATTACGGCGGACAGCGAGGAGCAGACTTATTTTGATATACCGTATACCTTTTTAAAATATGAACGCAAAAAAGTGTAATGACAAATGCTGAATTGGACGGAAAGTTGCTTGACTTTTTGATAAAAAAGTATAATAATGGATAAAAATTGAGCGCGTAGAAACGCCCGAATTTCAAAAAAATACGAAAAGAGGGGATTCACATGGAGAAGAAAAACATTGACTGGGGCAATTTGGGCTTCGGATATATGCAGACGGATTACCGTTATGTATCGAACTTCAAGAATGGTGCATGGGATGAGGGGACGCTTACCACGGACGCCAATATTGTATTAAATGAATGTGCAGGTGTTCTGCAGTATGCACAGACTGTTTTCGAAGGTTTGAAGGCATATACTACCGAGGATGGCAGAATCGTAACCTTCCGTCCCGACTTAAATGCATCCCGTCTGGCAGATTCTGCAAGAAGACTGGAGATGCCTGTTTTCCCGGAGGAGCGTTTTATTGAGGCAGTTGAAAAGGTAGTTGCTGCAAATGCGGCATTTGTACCTCCTTACGGCAGCGGAGCAACCTTATATATTCGTCCCTATATGTTCGGTTCCAACCCTGTTATCGGTGTAAAGCCTGCGGATGAGTATCAGTTCCGTATTCTTTGTACCCCTGTGGGACCTTACTTCAAGGGCGGCGCAAAGCCCATTACCATTCGTGTCAGTGATTTTGATCGTGCGGCACCTCACGGTACCGGTCATATCAAGGCTGGTCTGAACTATGCAATGAGCCTTCATGCAATTGTATCCGCACATCATGAAGGATATGATGAGAATATGTATCTGGATCCTGCAACCAGAACCAAGGTTGAGGAGACCGGTGGAGCAAACTTCCTGTTTGTAACCAAGGACGGCAAGGTAGTAACGCCCAAGTCCGACAGTATCTTACCTTCCATCACCAGAAGATCTCTGGTTTATGTTGCCAAGGAATATCTGGGTCTTGAGGTTGAGGAGAGAGAAGTATTGCTTTCTGAGGTTCCTGATATGGCAGAATGCGGCCTTTGCGGTACTGCTGCGGTTATTTCCCCTGTTGGTAAGATCGTGGACCACGGTAAGGAGATCTGCATGCCCGCAGGCATGAACGAGATGGGACCTGTAACCAAGAAGCTGTATGAGACTCTGACCGGTATCCAGATGGGCAGAATCGAAGCACCTGCAGGCTGGGTTCATGAGATTAAGGTGGATTAATTCCTGTCATTTTTTACAAAAAAACTTGACCATCGCTCAAAAGTATATTAGAATGAATATGTTACAAAGGCGTAATGAAAATTACGCCTTTTTTGTTGTATTGGACATTTTGTATCCGATACAGCAAAAGCCGGATTTTACATATTTGTACGAATCAGAAACATGGAGAAGTCGAAAGGAGAACAACAAAAGTGGAAGTAATTGCAAACGTAAACGGGGTGATTAATGGAATCGTATGGGGAACCTTCGGTATTACCCTTTTATTCTTATCCGGTGTCATTATGACCATCGTAAATAAGGGATTCCAGTTCACTCACATTCCTCACTGGATGAGTAAAACAATCGGTGCTATTTTTGCAGATAAGCACATTACAGCTCATACGGAAAAGCATGATAAGTCCATATCCCAGTTCCAGAGCCTGTGTACCGCGCTGGCAGCAACCATCGGTACCGGTAACATTGTAGGTATTGCTACAGCGATTATCAAGGGTGGTCCCGGAGCGATTTTCTGGATGTGGATTATGGCACTGGTTGGTATGATGACCAATTATTCCGAAAATGTCCTGGGTATTTTCTACAGGAAAAAGAACGATAAGGGTGCATGGACCGGTGGTGCCATGTATTACTTAAGAGATGGTCTTGGTTCCAAGAGAGGCTTTAAGCAGATTGGTGCAATTCTTGCCGTTTTATTCTCCTGCTTCTGTCTGCTGGCATCCTTCGGTATCGGTAATATGAGCCAGGTAAATTCCATAGCCGGTAATATGCAGAGTGCCTTCGGTATCGCTACCTGGATTACCGGAATCGGTATTCTGATTCTTTCTGCCCTGGTAATCGTGGGTGGATTGAAGAGAGTGGCGGCGGTAACCGAGAAGCTGGTTCCTTTTATGGCTGTGGTCTATGTGATTGGTGCTCTTATCATCATTATTTTCAATTTTGATCTGGTTGGACCTGCTTTTGTCTCTATTTTCAAAGGTGCATTCTGCTTTGATGCTGCAGTAGGCGGTGCCGTGGGTTATGGTATCAAGATGGCGATTACCTGGGGCTTTAAGCGTGGTGCGTTCTCCAATGAGGCCGGTCTCGGTTCCTCCGTTATGGTACATTCCAGCTCCAATGTAAAGGAGCCGGTTCGTCAGGGTATGTGGGGTATCTTCGAAGTATTTGCGGATACGATTGTAGTGTGTACCTTAACTGCACTGGTTATTCTGACCTCCGGTCTGGTAGATTTGGATACCGGAAAGATGCTTACGGATATAGAAGGCTCTGCACTGGTAGGTGAAGCATTCCGCAATGTATTCGGTGTGGTAGGTCCCATGTTTATTGCAATCGCAATTCTTCTGTTTGCATATTCCACCGTTCTTGGCTGGAGCCATTACGGTTCCATCGCCTTTGAGTATCTGTTTGGTACCAAAGCATCCGTAATTTATAAGGTGGTGTTTGTGGGAATGACCTTTGTCGGATGTACCATGAGTCTGGATCTCGCCTGGGATTTGTCCGATACCTTCAACGGTTTGATGATGATTCCGAACCTGATTGGTGTATTGGCATTGTCCGGTACCGTAATGAAGATTACAAAGAACTATGTGGCACGAGAAATCAAGGGGGAAAAGATTAAACCCATGCTTTCCGTATACGAGGATATTCAGGCGGAAATGGAAAAAAAACTTGACGTGGAAGAGTAATTATCTGATAATATGAAATGAGGGGCCGGAGGAGATACCTCCGGCCTCTCATTCATTGTTAAAGGGATGATTGCAGTATGGGAAGACGTAATAATCGATTGAAAATATGGTTTTTTTTGTTAAGCCTGGGATTTCTTGTGGGGGCACTTGCCGGGTGTGGGAATACAAGGATTATTTTTACAGCCGGACAACAAAAGGATGAGGTCTTTCGAATTGACAAGGAAGTATGTACCCTGCCGGAGCTTATGGTATATCTGACAACGACCCAGAGACAGTATGAGAGTGTTTACGGAGAAGAAATCTGGAATGCAGAGTGGAAGGGTGTTTCCTTTGGAGAAAATGTAAAAGAAAATGTACTGGAAAAAGTAGCCCAGATCAAAACCATGAACCTGATGGCAAAGGAGCGCAAAATCTCCCTGGATGAAACAGAACAGGAGAAGGTAAAGAAAGCGGCTGCCCGGTATCTGAACAGCCTGAGTACGGAAGAAAAGGATGCAATGCAGATTCAGACAAAGGTTGTGGAGAAGCTTTATACGGAATATGCTTTGGCAAATAAGGTGTACTTACAGATTACGGGAGCAGTGGACCCGGAAATCAGTGATGATGAGGCACGTACCGTGTCCATACAGCGGATTGCCTTTTATAAGTGGAAGAAGAATGCGGAAGGGGTCCGTGAGGAGCTGGATGCTTCCGAAAAGAATGCTCTGTATTTGAAGGCTTGTGAGGTGAGGGAGCTGGCCTGTGAGCCGGATCAGGATTTTGCCGAGCTGGCAGGAAAGTACAGTGACGATCATACCTTAAACTATTCCATTGGAAAGGAAGATGTGGACGAGGCGGCTGCACAGGTGATATTTAATCTGGAGACCAGAGAGGTCAGCGAGGTCATAGAAACCGACAAAGGATATTATATTGTGAAATGCATCAGTACCTTTGATAAGTCTAAGACGGAGGAGAATAAGAAAAAGCTGATTGAAAAGCGAAAGGTTGAAGCGTTTGGAGAAGAGTATGAAGCGTTTCTGGATCCCCTGGTGAGACGAATCAATGAGTCGGTGTGGAATGAGGTATCCTTCCTGAAGGTGACCAAGAAGACGAATACGGATTTCTTTCAGATTTATGATGAGTTTTTCCCGTAGCGTCGCGGTTTATGAAAATTTTAGAAATCCGGAACGTACGATAAAATAAGGATTTTCAAGATATTATTAGCACTCGCGCAAAGCGAGTGCTAATTTTCTTGTTGACTTTTCTGTAAAGGCATCTTACACTCTCCTTATGGAAAAACATTTCTATGGAAAGAAAGGAACGTGATGATTATGGCAGCAAAAAGCGGCAGCTTATCAATTAACAGCGAAAATATTTTTCCAATCATTAAAAAGTGGTTATATTCTGACCATGATATCTTTTACAGAGAGTTGATTTCCAACGGATGTGACGCCGTGACCAAGCTGAAAAAGCTGGACATGATGGGGGAGTACAGCCTTCCGGAAGGGTATCGTGCAAGGATTGATGTGGTAGTGGATCCTGAGAAGAAGACCCTGACCTTCATTGATAACGGATTAGGTATGACGGCAGACGAGGTTGAGGAATACATCAACCAGATCGCTTTTTCCGGCGCTACGGATTTTATTGAAAAATACAAGGACAAGAGCAATTCGGATCAGATTATCGGTCATTTCGGTTTGGGCTTCTATTCTGCATTTATGGTAGCTGATGAGGTACATATTGATACCCTTTCCTACAAGGAAGGAGCAACGCCTGTTCATTGGGAGTGTGACGGCGGTACCGAATTCAGCATGGAGGATGGAGATAAGGCAGAGGTAGGAACCAGAATTACGCTTTTCTTAAATGAGGATTGTCTGGAGTTCTGTAATGAGTACAAGGCAAGGGAAGTGGTAAAGAAGTATTGCTCCTTCATGCCGGTAGAGATTTTCCTGTCCAAGGCAGATACCAAGGAAACCCAGATCGTGAAGGAAAGCGAAAAGCTGGAGGACGATGAAGTCATCGAGGAGATTCTGCCCGAGAAGAAAGAGGGCGAGGAGGATAAGGAGCCGGAGGAGAAGAAATACAAGATTAAGAAACGTCCGGAACTGATGAATGAAACTACTCCTTTGTGGGTAAAGCATCCCAATGACTGTACCAAGGAGGATTATCAGGAGTTTTACAGAAAGGTATTCCACGATTACAAGGAGCCCCTGTTCTGGATCCATCTGAATATGGATTATCCGTTTAACTTGAAGGGTATTCTGTACTTCCCCAAGATTAATATGGAGTATGAATCCATTGAGGGAACCATTAAGCTGTACAACAATCAGGTATTTATTGCAGATAACATTAAGGAAGTGATTCCGGAGTTCCTGCTTTTGTTAAAGGGTGTCATCGACTGCCCGGATCTTCCTTTGAATGTGTCCAGAAGTGCTCTGCAGAATGACGGCTTTGTGAAAAAAATTTCCGAATACATTACCAAGAAGGTGGCAGATAAGCTGGCAGGCATGTGCAAGACTGAGAAGGAAGAGTACGATAAGTACTGGGATGATATCGGACCCTTCATTAAGTTTGGCTGCTTAAAGGACGATAAGTTCTGTGAGAAGATGAATGATTACATTCTCTTTAAGAATCTGGACGGCAAATATCTGACCCTTCCGGAATGTCTGGAGACCAAGCCTGTGGATGGCGAGGAGAATGCGGTAGACGAGAATGGTGAGAAGGTAGAAGCGGAGGTAGTAAGCGAAGAGGCGGATAACGAAGAGGCGGATACCGGAGAAGAAAAGAAGGAAAAAACCATTTATTATGTAACGGATGAACAACAGCAGAGCCAGTACATCAGTATGTTCAAGGCTGCGAAGATGGATGCCGTGATTCTGACACATAATATTGACCAGCCCTTCATCAGTCAGCTGGAGAGCAAGAACGAAGGCGTTCACTTTATGCGTATCGATGCGGATGTAACCGATACCATGAAGGCAAAGACCTCCAAGAAGACCCAGGAAGAACTGGATAAACAGGCAGAAAGCCTTGGAACAATCCTGAAGAAGGCTCTGAAGAATGATAAGCTCACCGTAAAGGTAGAAAAGCTGAAGAATAAGAAGATTGCCTCCATGATTACCCTGTCCGAGGAAAGTCGCCGTATGCAGGATATGATGAAGATGTATTCCATGCCCGGTATGGATATGGGGAACTTTGGCAACGAGGGAGAAACCTTGATATTGAATGCAAACCATCCCCTGGTACAATACGTATCCGAGCATCAGGAGGGGGAGAATGTGAAAATGATTTGCGAACAGCTCTATGATCTGGCAAAGCTCCAGCATGCTCCTTTGAATCCGGATGAGATGACCCGATTCATAAGCCGCAGCAATGATATTATGATGATGCTGGCAAAATAAATATTGAGTGAAACGAATGTAAAAAAAGATGCTCTGCAACAATATTGCAGGGCATCTTTGACATTGTGGCATATGATTCTTTCCGGGAAATATGTATTTATTTGCTTTCGTCGGTCTCGGACCGGTCAGGATTCTCTTCCTCCACATCCCCGTCGGGGAGTGGAATAAGGACCTTTACTATACGGTTTTTGTCAATTC
>CALYSH010000038.1 GCA_945485625.1 uncultured Lachnospiraceae bacterium
AATAATTTACAGCATTGTTGTAGGAAATATTCCGGACAATTTCTCCAAGAATATCATAGTCCTCAGGAAACTCTCCGTTCTCCACCCAATTACCCAGCAGATTACAGAGAATTCTTCTGAAATACTCATGACGGGTATAGGACAGAAAGCTTCGGGAGTCCGTAAGCATTCCCACAAATCCGGAAAGGTTACCCAGATTGGCCAGGGAAATCATCTGATTCTCCATGCCGGTCTTATTGTCATTGAACCACCATGCACTGCCCTGCTGGATCTTGGCAACAGCCTCAGAGCTCTGGAAGCATCCCAGAATGGTACCGATGGCCTCGTTGTCGTTGGGATTCAGACTGTACAGGATGGTTCTGGGCAGACATCCCCGCTCCTCCAGATGATTTAAGAAATCTGCGGTCTGGGCGGAGGGAGCGTAATTATTGATACAGTCATAGCCGGTATCCGGGCCAATCTTAGAAAACATTGGCTGATTATTGTCTCTTTTTACGCCGTAATGCAACTGCAATACCCAGTTCTTCTTTTTGTATTCTCCACACAGAAAGGTCAGAAATGCCGTCTTAAACTGCATCTCCTCCCTGCGCGTAATGGACTCCTGATTCATTGCCTTCGTAAAAATTGCCTCTATTTCCGTATCTGCAGCAGGCTCATACATAACATATTCCAATCCGTGGTCAGACACCAGGCATCCCATGGATGCGAAGAAATCCAAACGAATTATAAGCGCCTTCTTCAAATCTTCAAAGGTTGAGATCTTCACACCACTTACTTCAGAAAGCTTCTGAATATAATCCTTGTAATCCGGCTTCTCCAGATTCATGGCCTTATCCGGTCTCCAGGCCGGCAGTACATGTACATCAAAGCTTGCATCCTCTGCAATCTGCTTGTGCCATTCCAGGGTATCCACAGGGTCATCCGTGGTACAGATTAACGTAACCCCGGACTGTTTAATGATATTGCGGACGCTCATGGCCGGCTCCGCCAGCTTCCGATTACAAAGCTCCCACACCTCCTCCGCATTCTTTGCGGAAAGAGCTCCGTGAAAACCAAAATAAGCCTTCAGTTCCAAATGGGACCAGTGATACAAAGGATTTCCGATTGCTTTCCCAAGACACTCTGCCCATTTCAAAAACTTTTCCTTGTCCGGTGCGTCACCGGTTATGTAATACTCGTCCACTCCGCAAGAGCGCATAAACCTCCACTTGTAATGATCTCCTCCCAGCCAGACCTGAGTAATATTCTCAAACTGTCTGTCCTCCGCAATTTCTCTGGGATTGATGTGGCAGTGATAGTCCAAAATAGGCATCTTTTCCGCCTATTCATGATACAGTTTCTTTGCCACATCAGTCTGAACCAGGAAATCATCATCCATAAAAGCCTTCATTCTCTCTTTCTCCTCTCATCATTTATATGGTATCTTATGATGTCAGGGTCAATAGTCCCTTATTATGATACCTACGGATTGTTACGCACCTTTTGACCCTGGCATCATCTTATAATAATTGTCAATTTTTTACAAGGTCACCCCCTGCTTAAAAATAGCCATGTCATGAAAACCTGCTTTTTCACTGGCCACCTTTTCCCCGGAGGCCACACGAAGCATGTATTCAAAGAACTGCTCTGACGTGGCATTCATTTCACCGTCTTCCACAAGAACACCGGCATTAAAGTCTAAATTGTTGATCAGGCAGACGGTGCGTTCAAAAAGTGCCCTGTCTGCGCAGCGATCCATCAGAATGGTCTCTGCCCCAAACATCTCCGGCACCTCCGTCAGACTCGATGGGTTTTACAAGCACTACATCCCCGTCAAATACTCCCTTTTCATTTGCAATATCAATCATATAATCCACAAACGCCCGGAGAAAATTACCTTCCCCAAACTGCAGGACGCAAATCGGTCTTTCTTTTTTCCGGTCATTTTTCTAGAAATAATATCCATTGCCATACCCTTTCTTCTCCAAAATATACTGCGAAATGTAAGCGATTACATTAAGTATTGCACCTTTTTTCCTTTAAGTCAATATTAGGAATGGAAATCAAATTGTTTTTGTTATTTTCACACAGTTTGGAAAGTGTTTTTTGTACATTTTATAAAATGAAATATACGGAGCAATCCAAATCATTTTTTAATTGAAAAATGCTGTGTCAATGGGTATAATGTAAGAAAATGTAAGGGTTAACATTTTTTCTTACAAAATTTCTCCCGGAGGTGTCCATGTCACTTACCATATATGATATATCCGAAAAGGCCGGTGTCTCCATTGCCACCGTATCCCGCGTATTAAATAACAGTTCCAAAGTCAAGGAATCCACCCGCAAAAAGATTATGGATATCATTGACGAGTACGATTACACCCCCAACTCCTCGGCCCGTGCCATGGGGTTGAAATCCATGAAGACCATCGGTATCCTTTGTGCCGACTCCTCAGACATATTTCTGGCAAAGGCTGTATATTATCTGGAGCAGAATCTGCAGTCCAGAGGATATGAATCCCTGCTATGCTGCACCGGCTACAGCCCTGACTCCAGAGCAAACTACATTAACCTGATTTTGTCCAAAAAAGTGGATGGACTGATCCTGGTTGGTTCCAATTTTATCGGCTCCAGTGAGGAGGAGAACCGCTATATATGTGAGTGCTCCGAAAAAGTTCCGGTGATGATCCTGAACGCCTCCTATCGCCATGACAATGTATACAGCATCCTCTGCGATGACATGAACTCCGTGTACCGGGCTACCACCGAGATGATTAACTCCGGCATCACAGACATTCTGTATCTGTACACTTCCCTGTCCTATAGCGGACGAAAAAAACTGGATGGTTTTCGAATGGCTATGCAGAACCAAAAAAAAACAGACTGTGAGAATCTGATTTTACGCATACCCGAAAATGTAAACACTATAGAAGAAACCATCAGCTGCCTGGAGGAATTCGCTTCTGAAGGTCATACTTTTCACGGCGTAATTGCCGCTGACGACCAGCTTGCCATCGCTGCCATAAAATATGGGCAAAAAAAAGGCCTGGCGATTCCGGCCGACTTGTCTATCATTGGATACAACAACTCGATTCTTACGAGCTACTGTACCCCGGAGCTTACCTCCATCGACAATCAGCTGGAAACCCAGACCCGAACTCTGGTCAAAACCCTGATCGGAGTCCTCTCCGGTCAGAAAATGCCCCAGGAAACCATATTTTACGGGACATTAATCAAGAGAAATACTACTGATTTCTGAAAACGTATTTTTATCCGCGGATTTCCTTTACGATTGCCGCTGCTTCCCTTGTCAGCTCTTCAATCTTGGCAAAATCCCCTGCCTTGATCAGGTCACCCTTTACCATCCAGCTCCCGCCGCAGCACAAAATACGGTCATAAGCCAGATAGTCCCGGACATTGGTTGCATTGATGCCTCCTGTAGGCATGAACTTCAGTCCTACATAGGGAGCGGCAACCGCTTTAATCATAGAAAGTCCCCCGTTGTTCTCGGCAGGGAAAAACTTCACAACATCCAGTCCGAAGCTCATTGCCTGCTCCATCTCCGAAGGGGTTGCGGTTCCGGGTGTTACGGGTATTCCCTTATTGACACAGTACTCCACAACCTTCGGGTTCAAGCCGGGTGACACGATAAACTTTGCACCTGCAGCCACTGCACGATCTACCTGCTCTGTTGTCAACACCGTACCTGCTCCCACCAGCATATCCGGATAGTTCTCACTGATAATCCGGATAGACTCTTCGGCAGCATCCGTACGGAAGGTTACTTCCGCGCAGGGAAGGCCACCCTTAATCAAAGCCTCTGCCAGGGGCTTAGCATCCTTTGCATCATTCAGTACCACCACCGGTACAATACCAATCTCAGAAAGCTTTTCTAAAATCTGATTCATATTACTCCTTTTCCCATGTGACACACATGCCAATGTTTTTTCTTCCACGGTAGCCGAACCGGCAATATTACAGTCAATACGGCTGTACACCGGATAAATCACTCAGGGCACCATAAAAGAACCTTCTGTCAGGCTTCATATTATCAGATAATTTGCAAAATGTAAACCTTTACATTCTGCAAATCCCGCCTTGTTCTCTGCCGGCTCCATCGTCCCACGGCAAACCTTCTTTGTATCCTGCACCATCAGCTTCCCAACATTTTCTTTACATATTTTCCGGTGTAGGAGATTTCACTTTTCACAATTTCCTCCGGGGTACCCTTTGCTATGACGGTACCGCCCCGGTCACCGCCCTCGGGACCGATATCAATGATATAGTCCGCGGTCTTGATGACATCCAGATTGTGCTCAATGACAACCACTGTATTGCCCCCGTCCGCCAGCCGGTGCAGAATCTCCACCAGCTTATGCACATCCGCAAAGTGCAGACCGGTGGTGGGCTCGTCCAGAATGTAAATGGTTCTGCCCGTGCTGCGCTTGGAAAGCTCCGTGGCAAGCTTGATTCGCTGTGCCTCACCGCCGGACAGGGTGGTGGAGGGCTGACCCAGCTTGATATAGGACAGGCCTACATCGTAGAGGGTCTGAATCTTGTTGCGGATGGAGGGCATATGCTCGAAGAAGGGCAGAGCCTCCTCCACCGTCATATCCAGCACATCAAAGATGCTCTTTCCCTTGTATTTCACATCCAGGGTCTCCCGGTTGTAACGCTTTCCGCCGCAGACCTCACAGGGTACATACACATCCGGCAGGAAATGCATCTCTATCTTGATGATGCCGTCACCGCTGCAGGCCTCACAACGACCGCCCTTTACATTAAAGCTGAAGCGCCCCTTGGTATAGCCCTTTGCCTTTGCATCGGCTGTGGAAGCAAATAAATCCCGGATCTGGTCAAACACGCCGGTATAGGTAGCCGGGTTGGATCGGGGAGTCCGTCCGATAGGGGACTGGTCGATATCGATCACCTTGTCCAGCTGGTCCAGTCCCAGAATATCCTTATGCTTGCCGGGAATACACCTTGCCCGGTTCAGATCCTTCGCCAGTCGCTTGTATAAAATCTCATTGACCAGGGAGCTCTTGCCGGAGCCGGATACACCGGTGACACAGGTGAGCACACCCAGGGGAAAATCCACGTCAATATTTTTCAGGTTGTTCTCCCGAGCGCCCTTTACCTTTAACCAGCCCGTAGGCTTTCTGCGAACTGTGGGTACGGGTATACACTTTTTCCCGCTCAGATACTGACCGGTGACCGATTCCTCCACCTGCATGATTTCCTCCGCAGTACCTGCGGCGATCACTTCTCCACCGTGGGAGCCGGCACCGGGGCCGATATCCACAATATAATCCGCCTCCCGCATGGTATCCTCATCGTGCTCCACCACAATCAGGGTATTGCCCAGATCCCGGAGGTGCTTTAAGGTGCTCAACAATTTATCATTGTCCCGCTGGTGCAGACCGATGCTGGGCTCGTCCAGAATATAGCATACACCCACCAGACCGGAACCGATCTGGGTGGCCAGACGAATACGCTGAGCCTCTCCGCCGGAAAGAGTGGCGGTTGCACGGGACAGGGACAGATAATCCAGTCCTACATTGATTAAGAAGCCCACTCTGGCCCTGATTTCCTTCAGAATCTGCTTTCCGATCAGCTCCTGCTGAGGGGTTAATTTCAGGCCGGACAAAAAGGCCTGCAGATCCAGAACGGACATGTTGGTGACTTCAAAAATATTCTTATCACAAACCGTTACCGCCAGGGACTCCTTCTTCAGACGCATGCCCTTACATTCCTTACAGGGGGTGATGCGCATGAAGGTTTCGTACTCCTGCTTCATGGTCTCGGAAAAGGTTTCCTTGTACTTTCGCTCCACATTGCGAAGCAGGCCCTCAAAGGCCACCGGATATACACCACGGCCTCTCTGGCTGGAATAATGCACCTCCACTTCCTTCCCGCCGGTTCCGTGCAGCAGCACATCCTGCACCTTCTGAGAATATTTCTCAAAAGGAGTATCCAGATCAAAATGATATTCTTTTGCAAGTGCTTCCAGAATCGCATAGGTAAAGCTGCCCGGGTCCGTGCAGGACTGCCAGCCCGTAACCGCAATGGCACCCTGTCGGATGCTTAAGGACTTATCGGGAATCATCAGCTCCGCATCAAACTCCATCTTATAGCCCAGGCCGAAGCACTCCGGGCAGGCGCCGAAGGGATTATTAAAGGAAAAGCTTCTGGGCTCCACCTCACTGATGCTGATGCCGCAGTCGGGACAGGCAAAGCTCTGGCTGAAATTCATGGGCTCCCCACCGATGATGTCCACAATCAGCAGGCCCTCTGCCAGGCTTAAAACATTTTCAATGGAATCGGACAGACGCCGTTCAATACCGGGCTTCACCACCAGACGGTCCACCACGATTTCGATATTATGCTTGATATTCTTATCCAGACTGATTTCTTCCGTTAATTCATAAAGATTCCCGTCAATCCGGGCCCTTACGTAACCGCTCTTTGCCGCACGCTCCAAGACCTTTTCGTGCTGGCCCTTCCGCCCCCGGACCACCGGCGCCAGAAGCTGAATCTTGGTTCCCTCCTCCAGGTTCATCACCTGGTCCACCATCTGATCCACCGTCTGCTTTGCAATCACTCTGCCACAATTCGGACAATGGGGAATCCCCACACGAGCGTACAGCAATCGAAAATAATCATAGATTTCCGTTACGGTACCCACCGTGGACCTGGGGTTCCGGTTGGTGGACTTCTGGTCAATGGAAATGGCAGGGGACAGACCCTCAATGCTTTCCACGTTGGGCTTCTCCATCTGACCTAAGAACTGCCTCGCGTAGGAGGACAGGGATTCCATGTATCTTCTCTGACCCTCCGCATATATGGTATCAAAGGCCAGGGAGGATTTCCCCGAACCTGACATTCCTGTCAGAACCACCAGCTGGTTGCGGGGGATATCCAGGCTGATATTCTTTAAATTGTGCTCATTGGCACCTCTGATTCGGATATATTCCCTTGCCTGCTCTCTGGGCATCATTTTTGTAACTTTACTTTCAGACATGACTTAATCTTCCTTCTTTATCTCTCTTTTCAACCGCCGGTATTCGCTGCCTTCCCTTTCATCCTTTGGGCTGCTTTCTCCGGATACCGGCACTCCTACTGCTCCATATCCCGCAGACAGGTTTTCAGCTCTATCATCTTGTCGCGAAGCTCTGCCGCCGTCTCAAAATCCAGATCTGCTGCCGCCCGCTGCATCTTCTTCTGCACCTCTGCAATCACCTTCTCCAGTTCCTTACGGCTCATGGATTCCGGATCCTTCTCGAACTTCATCTCTTCCTTCGCTACCACCTTGGAAATACTGATCAGCTCGCGGACCGCCTTTTTGATGGTCTGAGGAGTAATGCCGTGTTCCTCATTGTATTTCTGCTGGATGGCACGACGACGGTTGGTCTCATCCAGGGCAATCCGCATGGAATCCGTAATGGTATCCGCATACATGATGACATGCCCCTCCGCATTTCGTGCCGCACGACCGATGGTCTGAATCAGGGAGGTTGCACTTCGAAGGAAGCCTTCCTTGTCCGCATCCAGTATGGCTACCAGGGAAATCTCCGGAATATCCAGACCCTCACGAAGCAGGTTGATTCCCACCAGTACATCGAACACGTCCAGGCGCATGTCACGGATGATTTCCGCACGTTCCAGCGTATCGATGTCGGAATGCAGGTACTTCACCCGGATGCCTACCTCCTTCATATAATTGGTCAGATCCTCCGCCATCTTCTTGGTCAGAGTGGTAATCAGCACCTTGTTATGCTTGGCGGTCTCCTGATTGACCTCCCCGATTAAGTCATCAATCTGGCCCTCTACCGGACGCACCTCCACCTCAGGATCCAAAAGCCCTGTAGGCCGGATAATCTGCTCTACACGCAGCAGCTCATGCTCCTCCTCATATTTAGAGGGGGTGGCGGACACAAACAGCATCTGATCAATATGAGTCTCAAACTCCTGGAAATTCAAGGGCCTGTTATCCAGGGCGGAGGGCAGACGGAAGCCGTAATCCACCAGAGTATTCTTTCTGGAACGGTCTCCTGCATACATGCCCCCTATCTGGGGAATGGTCATATGGGACTCGTCAATAATGATCAAAAAGTCATCCGGAAAGAAATCCAGCAGAGTCATGGGAGGCTCTCCCGGTTTGGTTCCCGCCAGATGTCTGGAATAATTCTCGATACCGGAGCAAAAGCCGGTTTCACGAAGCATCTCTACATCGAAATTGGTCCGCTCCGCAATCCGCTGGGCCTCAATGAGCTTGTCCTCCCCCTTGAAATACTGCACCTGCTCCTTTAATTCCTTCTCAATTTCATCACAGGCGGCAAGGATTTTATCCTGGGACACCACATAATGGGAGGCCGGAAAGATCATCACATGACTTAAGGTGGCATGCACCCTTCCCGTCAAAGGGTCCACCTCGGAGATTCGCTCAATTTCATCCCCGAAAAACTCAATACGAATCAGGTAATCCCCACCTACCGCGGGATTCACCTCCACTACATCCCCCTTTACCCGGAAGCAGCTTCGTTGCAAATCCAGGTCGTTCCGGACATACTGCATCTCCACCAGCTCCCGAAGCAGCTCTTCCCTGTCCTTGGTCATACCGGGACGCAGGGATGCAGTCATTCCCTGGAATTCCTCCGGGCTGCCCAGACCGTAAATACAGGATACACTGGCTACTACAACCACATCCCTTCTCTCGGAAAGGGAAGCGGTGGCAGACAGACGCAGCTTGTCTATTTCATCATTTATGGAGGAATCCTTAGCAATATACGTATCCGAAGAAGGCACATAGGCCTCGGGCTGGTAGTAATCGTAGTAGGACACAAAGTATTCTACCGCATTCTCCGGAAAAAATTCTTTAAATTCTCCGTATAACTGGCCCGCCAGGGTTTTATTGTGGGCTATTACCAGCGTAGGCTTATTCAGCGCAGCAATCACGTTGGCCATGGTAAAGGTCTTGCCGGAACCGGTAACGCCCAGCAGGGTCTGAAACTGATTGCCTTCTCGGAAGCCCGCTACCAGCTCCTTAATTGCCTCCGGCTGGTCACCGGTGGGTTGATATTCACTATGAAGCTTGAATCCATTCTCCTGCATATCTATCTCCTTTGAGGACGGGGATTTTACAATATATCAATCACATATTCCCTGGAGAAGGAATGTCCGCTTTCCAAAGAATTGGAGTACTCCCTCTCCTCCAGGGTACCTGCAAAGCCGGCACGGTCGCACCTTCCGTACCAGGGCTC
>CALYSH010000039.1 GCA_945485625.1 uncultured Lachnospiraceae bacterium
TTTTTTCCGTCCGGCTGGCGTCCGCCACCACCAGATTGGTGGTCAGCGGGTCCAGCTCCCGCTCCACGCACTCCACGGAAGCGTAAAAGGATTTGAGATCAATGGCGATATACTGCCTGTCCATACCGGAGTAACACCTCCCCATTAAGATTTCCCTTCTTTATTATAGAACATACGTTTCTGTTTTGTCAACAGAAACAGGAGCTGTCTCGTGAAGAATCTCTATGGATAAAATACATGGTGAATGCTGTCTATACGGCACCAATCACTTTTCCCCACTATAAGTATCCCACACAGAAATATTTGAAAGCGGTGATGCGTTGCTGCCCGCCGCTTTCTTCCGGCAGCAAAGAACAGCTGCCATGCGATTTGCATGGCAGCTGCCTTAAGGAGTATACTGCTTTGCAAAGATCTCCTTTGCAAAGCGGAACGGGCATCGTCTTTCCTGCCGTCTTTACCGGACGAAAGGCCGGTATCGACAGGTGTCATTCAGCGGTCAGAGTCAAGATGTTGGAAATGCCATTGGAAATTACTTCAATGGAAATATCCCCTGCTTCAGTGGCACGAACCGCTGCCAAAAGTCGGCCTTCAAATGTTTTGTGCGTATCGCCGCAGAAGTTTTCCTCTGAATAGGGATTTCCGCTTCCAAATCCCTGCAGTACGCCTGCTCCGCTAACACGCATGGTTACAATCTGTACCGCATCGGTGTGAATGGTTCCCTCATCGTCAACAACAGAAATAGAGAGAAAAGCAATATCCTGCCCATCCGCACGAAGTACAGATTTATCCGACTCGATAAGCAGATGTACATTATTGGACGCGGTCTTCAAGGAATATGTTTCCGCTATTTTCCCGTTTCTGTAGGAAACTGCGCAAATTGAACCAGGTTCATAGCAAACATTGAAGAACGCTTTGCGCCGGTCCAGAGTCTTACGTCCCAGGCTCTTTGCGTTGCAAATTAGCTCTACTTCCTCTGCATCCGAGTACACCTCAACAACACAGGGCTTTCCTTCATATCCCGGCCACGTCCAACTGGACACAGCCTCGGCCGTTCCCCAGGGGGTCAGATTTTTTCGATCGGCATATCGTCCCGGCAATTGGACTGCCAGGTAGGGCTCCTTTCGCAGCCCGAAAATGATTTCTCTGTAGTAGCTTGCCGGACGGCGATCGCCTATGAGATTCATATCGCCGCAGTAAGCCAGGTAGCAGGGCCACGGAGCATTAAATCCGGACACCTCGTTATATTTCACCGCTCCGATTCCCGATTCTCCGATGTAGTCCCATCCGGTCCATGTATAGTCCCCCAGAATCTGAGGATGCTTTTTCACCAGTTCCCAGTTCAAGTCAATATCCGGAGCAAGTGTTTCGGAACCGTAGATGATCCGATTCGGGTAAGCGAGAATATCCTGTTCGTAACGTCCGCGCATATAATTATAACCAACGGCGTCAAGGGCATCGCAGGATTCCTGAATTCGCTCACCAATAATCGAATGAGCGCTTATTTCATTCATTCTGCCGAGCATTCCCGTCATAACATCATTTATATCGCCATCAGCTTCCACAGACTGATTGTCCACCAGTCCCATATCAAGCGCGGTCTGCGCAATATTATGTCCCAGTGCAACCAATCCGTTAATTGCGTTTGTTACAAGGCGGGTGTTGTCAAGTTCCCGAATCCGATTGGCTATGAGGCGGTTCCATACGGCCCCTTGCGCACTGGCAACCTCTCGGATTTCATTGCCTATACTGTACATGAACACGCTTGGATGGTTATAGTCTTTATTTACAAGGGATACTACATCCTTTTCCCAGTTGTCAGCAAAATTTACAGCATAGTCGTAAGCCCTTTTCGGAGAATTCCATGTATCACACAATTCATCCAGAACAAGAACCCCCAGCCGATCGCACGCATCCAGAAGCGCCCTGGACGCCGGGTTATGCGATACCCGTATAGAATTGAAGCCTGCTTTTTTCCCGATTTCCACACGACGTTCTTCTGCGCGAGCAAACGTTGCCGCACCCAGAATACCATTGTCGTGATGGTAGCAAGCGCCTCTCAGTTTAATAGGCAAGCCATTCAACCGCAGGCCGTGTATGGGGTCAACAGTGATGGTTCTAATGCCAAAGGTCTCCTGAACGGTATCAAGCAGTTGATCCTTTTCATATACACTGATATGGCAGGTATATAGCTCCGGATTCTCCAACGACCACAGTTTCGGCTTTTTTATGTACACATTCTGATAAAGGGAATCTGTACTGTTCGGGAGCAAAGTCATTCTGCATTGGCTGTTGGCAGCAATATTCCCTGCCGAGTCACGCAGTTCTGTAGCGATAGTAACGGTTCTTGTTACGCCTGTCCGATTTCTCACCTGAAGCATCGTTTTAACGGACGCTGAATCCTGGTCAACCTCCGGTGTTGAAATCTTCAATCCATATGGCTCTATATGAATCGTGCTGCCGACCATTATGGATACCGGCCGATATATCCCGGAGCCGCTATACCACCGGCTTGAGGGCTGAGGACCATTATATACAGTTACGCACACAAGATTCTCTTCACCATAATTCAAATACGGAGAAATATCCACGCAGAAGCATCGATAGCCATTTTGGCACGAACCAGCAAAGTGGTCATTGATGTGAACCAGGCAAGCACGATATACACCTTCAAACTCCAGGAAAAAAGCCCCTCCGCACAGTTCTTTTGGAACAAAGAATTTCTTCGTGTATGTGTAATTACCGCCGGGATAGTAGCCGCCCTCCGGCCCGCCAGGATTCTCCTCCTTCCGCATTTCTGCAATCATCGCATCGTGCGGAAGCGTCACAGGATACGAAATATATTCTTCTCTGTTTGAATACCTGCGATCATCCGGCTCTTTTTTACATATCCAATGGTCATTAAAGCTTTTCCGCAGCATGTACTACCTCCACGCTTGCCCCGCATCAGGCTGTATTATAATATATTCTGTTCCTTCTTAAGCTCACAATTGACGCTCTGAGCAATTGCTTTCTGTTTTTTCAAACCATCAAGCAATCCTGCGTTTGCGGAATAAACCAGGACAATCAACAAGAATACTCCTGTCATTACACCGCGCATCTGGGAGCTCATTCCCATAGCGACCATTGCCGTACCCAGCATACGAATCGTAAAAATACCCAGTACAACAGCAACACAGTAATTTACGTACTTTGCCAGAACGGCCGCGATAAAAATCCCCATCATACTGTCAAATATCATTGAGCAAGAAGCAAACCCGGTTACCGCAATGACGGAAACATTCACAGAAAGAAATACAACCGCGGTAATGCCCAGGAATATACCGGAAATCAGGAAAGAGAAAAACTTGACAGAATCTATATTAACACCCGCGCTATTCGCAATGGAAATGTTCGCGCCAATTGCGCTGATATTGGTTCCAAGGGTCGTGTGATTGTAGATTATGTAAAAGATCAGGAACATTATAAGGACAATAATCACACACCAGGGCATATCTGCAAGATATGCATCTGCCATTTTTATTTTTCCTGTAAAATCCCGTGTCAGCAGATTGGGAAGCGCTTCATAGATCATAGCAAATCCCAGCGACAGCACCATGCACGGCACCCGGAAAACATTGTAAGCCCATCCCATCAGAGAATTAAGCACAACTGCAATCAAAATTGAAATGATTGCAACACCGGGGATCCCCAGGTGCAGAGCATTGGCAATATTCGCCGAAAAGATTGCTGCTGCATAAATGATTGCGCCAGACGCGAAATTCCACATTCCCATTGTCATCCCGAAGGACAGTGCCATGCCTAACAGGATAGGAACGATGGAAGTGCGAACAATGGCAAGCATACTTTTCGGAGATCCAAATGCGCCCTTGGTCAGCACAGTAAAGAGCAGATATACGCACAGCGGCAGAATCATTGCTTTTCCAAAATTAGTTAACTTCTTTCGCACAGTCTGTCCTCCTATAAGTCCTGCCGCTGACGCGGCAGGACTATGCAATAGGTTAATTCTCTCCCAGATAGTCTTTTACTCTGGCAACAATACTATCCAGATTCCAATACTCAGAAGAGCAGTACTTCTCAACAAGAGCCTCCTTCTGCTCTACGGTTGTATCCGGAGTGTACAGGGAATTCAGAGCCAGAATTTCATCGGGGGTCAATGCGGGAACGTCACCGGCGGTGTATTTTACGGTGCTCTGCCAGCCCTCTTCGTCAGACACAATAAAGTTGGGGATCATGGGGTATACTCTGTTTCCTTCATTGAACAGTCGGTCTGCACCGGACAGAGCATTGAACAGCTGCATATAAGACTGCACGATGAAAACATTGTTGCCTGCGGTAACCGCATCAATATGGCCGGTCCGGAAATAGCTCTCGGTCTCTTCTGCGGAAGGTGCATCAATCTGCGCATATTTGATTGTATCTGCATATCCGGCGCTATTGATTGCGGCGATGCACACATCGCCATTGATGCTGCCCACCATGCCATCCAACTCTGCGCCATGAGTGGCCAGGATATCTGCAGCGCCGGAAGCGAAATCAGAGCCACGATAGCTGGTAACAATGTTCATGCCGAATTCTTCGGCAGCCTTCTCAATACCGAGGACCCGGTCGTCCCGCATCTGGTTGCCGGGAGCTCCTGCAACATAAGCAATGTTTTTGCAGCCTTTTTCAGCCAAGGCAGCGGTAACGCCATAGCCCATATCCACATTCATGCCGGAATTCTCATCCAACCATCCGCAGTTATACTCAGAACCATCCACAACCAGAGCGACTTCATCCGTATAGGAACGAGTCATACCGGTGTAATAAACACCTTTTTCATTCATGTACTGGAACAGCGCAGGAGAGTTGCCCGTAATCATAATGATACCCTGGCATCCGTTGGCAATCAGGGTTTCCACAGCAGTGCTCAGATCCTCAGCGCTCCAGTTCATCATGTCATAGTATTCCATCTCACAATTGGTGAGCTCTGCGCAGAAATCAAGTGCCCGATGATACTGTGCGCTCAAGCCATCGGATTCCGGCAGATAGAAGAAACCAATTTTGTAGCCGCCAATGGAATTGCCGGAATCGTCCTGTACAACGGGTGCGCTCACCGTTGCAGCCTGTGTTGCCTCGGTTTCCTTCGGCTGTGCACTGCCGCAGGCGCAAAGCCCCAGAACCATTGCAACAGAAAGTAACATTGCCAGTAATCTTTTCATAGTATTTATCCTCCATTGTATATTTTTCCAAGATCAGCTGATCAGCTTACCTTTGGATTTTTCATAAGTCAGGGCGACCACCGTAACAAACAGAAGGCCCTTAATCGCATACCCCATGGAGTTTGCGTATCCCAGCAGCCCAAGGCCGTTGGTCAGAATCGTAACCATCAGCGCGCCAATCATGGGTGCATGGAATTTGGCATTTGCGCCGCCAGACAGGGGAAATCCGCCCAAAACAATTGCTGTCATCACATTCAGGTTCATGCCATTTCCGATTGACGTATCTGCGGTTCCTCCCCGAATAACACTGAAAAGGCTGGCAATTGCCAACGCAAATCCCATAATGGAATAAGCGCCAAAGACACATTTCTCAATTTTGATTCCACTAATCCGTGCAGCTCTCTCGTTACCGCCAATAGCTCTCAGTGACTTGCCAAATCTGGTGTAATTAAATATGACATACCCAAGCAGTGCCATGATTACCAGCGTCAGTATTTTTGTCAACGTTGAATCAATCCACGCTGCTCTGCTGTATGCAAAAGTAATCACTCCTAATTTTGCCACGATTGTCAAAACCAAGCCCTGGCAAATGTTCATAACACACATAGAGGCAATAAACGGACTAACCTTCAGATAGTTTCGAACAAATGCGGTAATACACATACTACCCACAGAAACAGCTATTCCTGCCAGAATGCTCAGAGCCAGGGATAGCCCCGCATTGAACAGCAGTGTGATGACCATGGCCGATAGAGCCATAACCGAGCCAATGGCCATATCCAAGCCACCAATGGCATATAGGAATGCACCGCCAATTACCACAATTTCCATGGAGAAACACTGGTTTAGCAAGAGCTTCAAATTATCAACGCTCAGGAACTGGCCGCCGGTCAACGTCGTGAACAATACAATCAGAGCCAGGACTCCGGCAAAGGGCAACAAAAACGTGATTCTCTCATTGCGCTTCGCCCGCCGCATCAGCTCATTTTGAATCTGTTCGCTGTCTTCCGGGCTGGAGTGTCCCGATACCTGCAGCTTTAACATCTCTTTACCCCCTCACACCATATATTCGATAAGCTGCGTATCTGTTACGGATTGATCTCGCATCACTTCCGCTGATATCTCTCCGTCCTTCATAATGATCATGCGGTCACTCATACCGATCAACTCAGGAAGTTCTTCAGAAATCATAATGATTGCCTTTCCCTCTTTCTTGAATCGATATATCAAATCATACATTGCGGCTTTAACACCTATATCGATACCGCGGGTGGGACAGTCCAAAATGTAAATTTCACTATCTGCGGCAAGCCACTTGCAAAAAGCGACCTTCTGCTTATTTCCGCCGGACAACTGATTTACATACTGTTCCCCTGATTCACACTTGGTTCGCATAACCTCGATCTGGTGATCTGACAGCTTTTTTTCCGCATCCGGTGGAATCAGGCCCATTCTTTCCAGCTTTTTATAAGCGGCCATCAGTGTGTTATCCTGAATGCTCGCGTTTAAAATCAGCGACTCATTGTCTCTGTCTTTGGATACATAGCCCATTTTCAAAGAAATGGCATCCTGAATGCTTTTGATTTTTCTTTGAGAAGGAACGTGCAGGATTTCACCTGTGATATACCGGTCAAGCCCGAACACCATACGGCCTATTTCATGCATGCCACAATCGGACAATCCACCAAAGCCCAAAATTTCACCCTTGTGCAGCTGGATGCTGAAATTACGGATATACCCATTTTCAGAAGTAATATGCCTTACATCCAGCACAATCTCGTCGGACACTGTTCCATCGTAATCCGCTCTGTAATAGTTTCCCTGGAGCTCTCTTCCTACCATCAGAGGGCGCATATTTGCTACCGTTATCTGATCCCCCTCCAGATTTCCGACCATTACTCCGTCTCTCAGGCAGGTGATTCGATTGCATACGGTTTCCAGCTCCTCCAGATCGTGGGAGATAAAAATAATTCCTTTATTTTCGCTGCGCATTTTTGTAATCAGACGATAAATCAGCTGGCGGCCTTTTTGTGCCAATGCCGTGGTCGATTCATCGATGATGAGGATTTCCGGGTTTAAATACATGGCCCGCGCGATCTCAACGATCTTTCGATCCTCAAAATTCAGGTCTCCCAGCATCATGTCCGCATGAATATCATCCGCGCCAATTTCCTGCAGAATTCGCTCTGCTTCCTGCAGCATCCTTTTTTTGTCCAGGAAGCCATGCTTTCGGAACAGCTCATAATTGCCAACAAAAATATTCGATGCCACATCCACTGTAGGAAGTGTTCCCGCTTCCTGAACAATCATTGCAACACCGGCCTTTTGTGCCTCAACCATGTTGGCAGGTGCATAGGCAGCTCCGTTGCGAAACATTTCTCCGCTGGTTGCCCCTTGGACGCCGGCAATAATAGACGTTAATGTTGATTTCCCGGAACCGTTTTCACCGATCAGGCCGCAGACTTCCCCTCGGTACAACTCAAAATTCGTATTGATCAAAGCTCTTGTTGCACCAAAGTTTTTACAGATATCGGTGCAGCGAATCAACAACTCATTCTCCATTGACAACCTCCATATTTTTAATACATGTTCAAATAACTTGTATTTGTTTTTCCGTTTATGTTCCGAACCTGTCTGGATTGTACACCGTAATAATTCTATTTTCAAGCTCATTTTCTCATAAAATTACAATTTCGTGACTATGTTGTATTTATACTCCTCGTTTTTGTACAAATTATACACAGCTCTTTAAATACAAGTTTAAACGTCCTGTATTTAATAATAAAAGCACAGCGAAAAACGCTGTGCTTCAATGGGATTCTACTTTTCTTATTTGGGTTATTCGTCCTCTTCCCGATATCTCCAGGGAAGGCGGCAGGACGCCTCCGGCTTTCCGGCAATGAGATTCAGGAGCTTTTGAGCACAGATTCGCCCCATCTGCTGTTCAGCATGGCGAAGGATCCAGATTGTTACTCCCTCTATTGGCGGTAGTTCGAGATCATCAAAAACAACAATCTTTTTCACATTCCCCGTTCCGTTCCGATTCAGTGCCTGAATAACCGGTATGGCAAATACACCAGAGGTGCAAATCACTACTTCGTATGTGTTTATCTGACACAGCTTGTCCACAGTTTCTTCATCAAGTCTCTCAGCACTGAATACACTGATAAAGTCAGTTTCATCAAACCGGAATCCCTGATCCAGCAGGGCTCTTCTGATTCCAATGGTTCTTTCAACAATATGGGGGCTGGCATATGTTGTGAAACAGCACAAGTTTGCCGGGCTATCCCGGAGAATCCTGCTTGTTACTTCATAGGCCCCCTGTCTGTCTTCCATAGAAACACAGGGGATCTCTGACAACTCCGGGTCCGTATACTTTGTATCCATAAACACAAATTTTGTTCCCATGTCCATCAGAACCCTGAACAAATCCAGGTTTTCACATCCAAAAATTGCCATAGTAGCATACATTATTATTCCATCCACCGGATTTTCGACGAGCTGTTGGAGGATTCGTCTTTCCCGCAAAACACTGGATTGTGTTGAGAACAGCATGGTTGTGTAGCCGTGAGAAAACATAACTTCCTCCACCTCCTTCAAGACCGGAGGAAAGACGGACAAACCAATATCTAATGTAATGACAGCTATCCTTTTTGTGGGCACTCGCGCAGCCTTTTTTCGCACAAAAGACCCTTTTCCTTGTGATTTTTCCAATACCCCTTCTTTCTCAAGCATTCCCAATGCCTGTCGTATTGTCTGCCGACTTACACCGTAGACATCCATCAGCATATTTTCCGATGGGAGCTTATCCCCATTTTTGTACTCCGAAGATTGTATTTTAGCTTTCAGATCATCGAAAACCATCTGATATTTTTTACTCATATCTTCTTATCATTCTTCCTCTCTTGTATTTAATTTTTCGTTTTTTGCATTGAAAATATAATACAAGATATCCCGATTCTTGTCAAGCAGTTGTTCCCGG
>CALYSH010000040.1 GCA_945485625.1 uncultured Lachnospiraceae bacterium
CAGGACAGAGTTCATAATATCCAAGAGAAAATCAAAATATTTAAAGAAAACCAGTATTCCCAAATTTATCGCAATACTACCAAACAAAACAAATTTCTTCCCGATTCCCGGAATTTTTTCAATGAAAAGTCCTGCCAGATATGTAATTATTGTTGATAACAAAATCAAAAGAGCGTACCTTCGATTCCAGCACATATAAAAGTAATAGCTGGCCACCAAAAGCCAAATGTACTTTATTTTCTTAGGAATAAGGAAATAAAGAAGAACCACAATGGGAAAGAAAATCAAGAAATCCACTGAATTAAAAAGCATACCAATACCCCTTGTTCATATTGAGTAAAAAAGGTCATTCCCACCCATAATTATCATACCCCATACCATCTGATTCGTCAATTTTTTTCATTCTTCCCCAGTGCGCATACTTGAAGAGTAGTTTTGTGTTAAGTTGGGAATGAAGTTTTCTCTATAGGAGCAAAGTTTCCTAATACAATGAAAAAGCGTTAGACAAATGTCTAACGCCTCATATATGCAGGAGAAGGGACTTGAACCCTCATGGTATTGCTACCACACGGACCTGAACCGTGCGCGTCTGCCAATTCCGCCACTCCTGCGAACAAAACATATTGTATATGTTCTGTTCGAAATTGTCAATAGTAATTTTTCGTATTTTGCAAACAATTTAAAGAAATATAAAATATGCTACTCTTCCGCTGCGTCCGTGGGGTCATCAACCATGGTTTCCAAGTCAACAATTTTCCATTCGCCATCCAGCTTCGCATAATAGAACTTACTTCTTACAGAGTCCTTCCGAATCTTTTTGGAACCGCTCAATTTCATTTGCCGATCAAAATACACTTCACAGGAAAAGAAGTCCTCTGCATATTCCACATAATTACATACTGTTTCATCCGAAAAGACAGGAGTTTCATGGGCACTGTACATCCACATATCATGCCTTCGATACTCATCCGCAAGAGTTAAATAGTACGAATCCTTCGGGAACATGTCTGCAATGGGTGCAACGCTCTTACGAGCCCCCTCCAAATCCTTTGTAAAGAAATTTGCATAACGTTTTGCATTGGAAAGCACCATATCGGAAAGCTCCCGGTCCATCTCGGCTTCCACAAAGCTATCCATCCAGAAGTTCCCCTCGGTTTCGGTCTCGTAAAGAGCCGGATCAATCAGATTTCCGTGAATATCCTTCACTTCCACTTTCGGTTTTCCTACCAATCCGTTAACCAGATACCGCACCAGCTTCGGTACTTCCACATAGTCCTTGGAATATTGGAACTGTCGAATTTCCTTCGGTTCGGAAGCATAGTCTCCGGCATCCAGAACAATGCCGTTGACAGAAACCTCGTAAATGTCCGGAATTGTAACATCAACCTGATAACGTTCTCTGGGCAAAAATCCTTCCACCGAATCCAGACTCCAATAGCCTTTTGTCAAAAACACCAATACCGGTTCTTCGTTGCTTTCTTCCAGCAGTACCTCCGCCACTTTTTCTTCGTCCGCATAGATACCGTATAGCTGCGTCACCGGACTGATTTCTTCGCGTAACAAACGATAGGATAATTCTTTTCCTTTCAGGCGTTCCATGAATGCCTGATTGAGCTCCTCCTCTGTCTCAAAACGGGATACCTCACCCCGAAACGAAAACAGGCGGGATCCGCTGCCTTCCTGCAGCTTTTCAATCAGTCGTTCCACTTCCTGCTGCGGTTGCGACCATTCATAATCCTCCAACACATTTCGAACGTAAAAAAGAAAGAACAGCCAGAAAACAACTAACAAAAGAACCACATTCATGTACACAATCCAAAAGACTTTCCATGGTTTCTTCATATCAGTCATCCCTCCTTTCCACTACCACTGTTGTGGGTAAATTCCAGGAGTTTGTTGAATAAACCAAAGTTACGCTATTCATCTCATAATGGTCTTCGTAATACATGGCCGAAGAACTTCCTCCGTCCAGATTTGCCGCATTTACCGCTTCGTACTCCAGCATGATGTTTAACAAATCCGCCGCAGTAGCTCCCAGATGCCCGGATGCTCCTCTGCCATCCGTAACCAGCAAAAGCACAGAGCCATCTGCTCTCTGTCCAATGGCGGTTCTGGGATTTGCTCCGCTTCCGCTGCCTGTAATCTCCCGGGGCTTTCCGTTGATAATCAGCTGTGCAAAGTGATTGTTGTCCTTCGTCATCTCATCCTTAAAGGTGACCGCATCACGAATACGCTCGTCCAAAACCAACTGTTCCACCTCTGCCTCTGTCATATCCCCGATTGCTTTGATTACCAGAATATTATCCTCGTTAAATCCAATCATTACATCTCCGGGTTCCGGCTCATTCATCTGAATTTCGCCCTCCGAGACAACCAAGCCCTTGGGTCTTCCGCCCCAATGTCCGCCGTTTACATAAATCCCGCCGTTTACACCACCAAGATAATTTCCATTCTTTACATGCTGCTCCAGGGTAAGTCCGTTCTTACTGTGATTCATATCGGACCAGGGATACATGGTTGCAACCTTAACACGGGACGGATCATTCACAATCATTAGCTTAGCCGCGAAGGTACGACCTGCCACATCCACAATCTCCACCCCATTGATATCAAAATCCTCTTCCGTTGTATCCGAATCCTCTGTGTTCTTCCCCGGATTTATCACGATTAATTCTGTATTAACCTCCTCATCCTGAAACACCATAGAATTCTTATTGGTTATCTCCAGAATCTCTTCCTCCGAGAAATACAGGGATGCCAAAAACTGCATCGCACCTGTTTCAAGGATAGTTGAAACAAACAGATTACTTGCGCTCTCCGACGGTCCGTGACAAATGGTTTTCAGCAGAAAATAAAAACCGATAAGACTGATCAGAAGGATAGTTCCCAGCATGATGCCCATCCAGGCAAGCCACCTTCCAATCATTTTTCTTATCCTTTTTACAGTCTGCACATTCTCCGTAATACCTGTTTCATCCGGAACCTCCGGATTTTCCTGAACATCAACCTCTCCTTGGAAAGATTCCTCCGGCTCCTGAACTTCTTCCGGTACCTGCTGCTCTTCCTCAGGTTCCTTCACTTTCTCCGGAGTCTGCTCCGACTCAGGTTCTTTCACATCCTGCTTCTCACTTTCTTCAACAACTGATTTTTCTGCATCCTGCAGCTTCTTTTCGTCTTCTATCGACATTTTTCCTCCAAACTCTACTCCGCCTCACCCAGGAGACCCTTCATATAGGCCAGAAGCCACTCATTTCGTATTTTCAGCCATTCTCTGATTTCTTCCACATTCTCTCTGTAAGTCGGCTTTGGCGTCTTATCCAGCCCGCAGGATACAAATCCCCAGCCTGCTACCTGGGAATCCCTCAAAAAAGCTTCCCCATACTGTTCCAGCAACAGATCAATCTGATTTGTTCCAAGTTCATTGTCTTCATATATATTTACAAGCACATCCTGCAGTTCCACATAACGGGTCGCAAAGAGTCTTGCGAACTCATCTATCTCCATCAGTTCCTTAATCCAGCCACTTTGTAAAACATACAAGACATCCGGGTCATTTACATCCTGCGTATACAGCCACGGGTTTACATTTCCCATGGATAAGTCCGCATCCCAAAGGGGGCCGGCATACATTCTTCCGTCCTTCACATAGAATCTGGTAGAGCTAAAATCCGCATCCTGATTTTTAAAAAATTCATTCACCAAATGCAGATCAATGAAAGAATCTATATCCAATACCTTTTTGACCTCTTCCAAATCCCGGCTGGCAATCGCCTCATCCACACCCCTCAGAATCTTCTCAGCAGCTGCAAACTGCTCCTCGGTAGGATTTTCCGGCTCATTAAATGCAAGACGATACCCGTAAATCGGAGATTTGATATAGGTGACTCCCTCTTCCACACGGCTTCGTTCCCTTTCAAAAAGGAAATCCCCCTCCTCCACATCAATATCTACAAGGTTCTTCTTTACATCAATGGGCGTCGTTATCAAGTAGTTCCCCAGATACGTTCCATTCAACCATAAATCTACATAGCGGCTTTCCGGAGTGTAATCCATCCGCATCTGCGCTGCCAAATCAAGCACCAGGCGATTTCTGACCAAAGACTTATCATATCGATTGGCCAGAAGATACCATTTCTTTCCGGCGCTCATACCCAATAACTCCGCTTTCCCGGAAAGCTTAATATTATACGGCTTCTTATCTCTCTTGGAAGTAAAATTCCCGCGGATACGAACCTGTGCATCAATGTCTTTCAAAATCCTATTTTCTCCGCCGGGATCCACTACCGTGACCTGCGCAGGAATGTACTCTTCTCGATTAATCTTATCCACCGACGTTACTTCTATCATCACCTGTGGAATATCCTGATATCCCGATTCCATCAAAAAAACTTCCGTAGGCTTATCCGGTGTCTTTTGAAACCGTTCCTCAGACAATAAATCCTCATACGATTTTACAACGCTTTGAACCGGCACGGACTGACGAATCAGCTGTTTATAATCCGGCGTAACCTCCTCTGCAGAGCATCCGCCTTCCCATGCAAGCCACAGACCGGTCATCATCATCAGACCTGCAACTATTTTCTTCACGTTTTGCATTTTGACCCATGGCTCCTTTCCGAGAATTACACATACAAAGTTTATTATACACTGAGAAAAAATGATTTGCATCACCTTTTTTTCATGTATGAAAAAAAGAACACCTGAATTCAGGTGTTCCTTTTGCTATTTCCCGAGCTGCTCCCGTCTTCTCTTTTCATACTTATCCTTGTACATCATTTGGTCGGCCCTCTGAAGAAGCTCCCGAATATCCGTCCTTCCATCTGCACTAAAGGAGTAACCAAAGCTGGTATGGAGCTCCATGGGGAACTCCTTTTCCCTGCTGTAAGCAATCAATTCACGGTCCAAATCGTTATGTTTTTCAAGGATTTTATCCTCTCCTTCATAAGCTCCCACAACCAGGAACTCGTCTCCGCCCAGTCGGACCAAAACTTCCGAATCATCAAATACTCTTCGCATACAATCCGCCATTCCTGCGATGGCATAATCGCCCATCTGGTGACCATATACATCATTAATTGCCTTCAACTTATTCAAATCCAGATATACCAGATAGACCTTCCCCTCATGTTCCGAGTAGAATCTTGCACCTTCCGCCTTGTATCCAAAGCGATTATACAAACCGGTCAGAGGATCCTGC
This sequence comes from uncultured Lachnospiraceae bacterium, assembly GCA_945485625.1. Taxonomy (GTDB): domain Bacteria; phylum Bacillota; class Clostridia; order Lachnospirales; family Lachnospiraceae; genus Acetatifactor. The sequence continues at coordinate 5,198 of CALYSH010000040.1, forward strand.
ACGTACAGCTCCTCCAATTTCTGTTTTGCCTGCTTTAATTCTTCTTTTCGCAGAATCCGCTCCACCACCTGGCCTACAGACTCCATCAAAGTTTTATGTCTTGTTACATCAAGCACACCATCCCGATACGGCACTACACAATATCCGGACGTTGTGGTTCCACAGTACATGGATGAAAACAAAAAGGCTTGGGAATGCTTCTCATCCAGCCAGGGCTTCGGAACCAAACCATCTTTACGGCACATCACACCCCAGTAATCTTCAGAAATCACCTCAAAGCCGCTATCCGACTTGACGCTCCTTCCCCAGGCCGGGCTGATACAGACCGCCAGATTCTCCAATTGAAGCTGACTACAAATCAAAGGAATCTGCTTTCGGAATGCTTCCCGTTCCGAGCACTGACCAAGGAACTCTCGAACCTTTCTCTGTGCCTCCTGAACCGCTTCCATTCGTTTATTCTCATTATACAATTGCCAGTATGCGTTCTGCAGATCATTTTCACCATCTCCACAGCCGCAGCTGAGATTCCTCCGAATAACGCCCGGAACCTCAATATCCTGCGCCTCCTGCTTTCCCTCCATCATCCGGAGCAGACTGTCGGCACCCTCATAGCCCAATGTTTCCCAGTTGCGATTTACACTGGTAATGGAAGGATAACAATACTGGGCGTGGTGTAAATTATCAAATCCGGTGATAAGATAGTCCACGGGAGCTTTTACCCCATCACTCAAGCCGGCCATACAATACCCCACGGCCATATCATCATTGGCGCAAATCACAGCATCCGGCGTATGAATTCCCAACTGTTTCCACTCCTTGTACACCTTATTCCCGTCATAAGATCGGAAGGTACGATGGGTGATTCTTTCAGGGTCAGGCTCCAATCCGGCATCCCTCAGTGCATCGCAAAATCCTTGAAAACGCTGCTTATTATCTATATTATCTTCGGGTCCACCCAGATAATTGAACACTCTGCAATGGTGCTCCTGAATCATGTGTTCCACAATCCCATACATGGACCGGTAGTTATCCACCCCGATATAGGCAGCACCGGGGTATTTGCTTTCGATGGAAAGCACCGGTTTCCCGGTCTGATGACACTTTTCGATAACCCCCGCTACCATCTCTCGATTTCCCAGAGTATTGATAGCAATCAAAACACCGTCATAATCGTCCATATCCGGCAGGGAGTAAATCCTATTCTCCTGCGTATAGCATTCCATATTATCCGTCATGTCGTAGGCATTAAAAATATACAGGTCAATATTTTCCTGTTCCAGTCTTCTCTGAATTCCCCGTATAGATGTTGTGGCAAAATCGCTTCTCCATGCACTGGAAAGCAACGCAATTTTTCTCTTCATCGGATTTTTCTCCACAAAAAAAGCATTGTCGTTTTGGGACAATGCTGATTCATTCCTGCAACTGGCTGCCATTTGAAAGGCCCTATAGCTTTGCGTCACAGTCTTTCAACTGCTTTGCCCCTTACATAATTATAATATATAATCATCTACTTATGTCTGTCAACTATTATTCTCCCAAATAAACTACCTCTTCCGTATATTTCCGTTCCATATCATGTCGTTTTTTTCGATTCTCCACCGTATCAAAAACGATGGAAAAATCATAGCCCTCCGGATAAAGCTCCGTAGCCGCCACATGAAGCTTTACTCTCTTATGATTGATCCAAATCTTTTTATTCGGCATCTGAACCCGGAGTACACCCTTCTCGTTGATGGGTTCACATACGATGCCAATCTTTTTATCCGGATAGACCATTACGCTGTCTCCGATGTGGTATTTTTCTTTTAAACCGGTCTGTGCTTTTACCGTCTTATGCTTTGCAATCCTGTTTCCATTGCGCTTCCCAAAAGAGGTCTCCGGCTTTTGGAATACATACTCCTCTACCGCATCCTCCCCATATGCAGCAGCAATGGCTACTCGAAGCATCTCATTGGGCATCCCAAGTCTGTCCGCAATATAAAAGGCACAGCTCTCCCCCGCCTCACCGATAATCATCTGATAGGTAGGACGCAATGTTTCCTTGTCAAACACCATACGCGCGTTGAGCACATCCTCCGTCCGGTTTGCGTACTCCTTTACCTCCGGATAATGGGTGGTCACCAGGAAATTTGCCCCACTCCCGCGAAGTTCCTCCAGAATCGCGATGGCAATCCCCATGCCCTCTGCCGGGTCCGTTCCCGAGCCCAGTTCATCCATAATGACAAAGCTGTCCGCATTAGCCTCCTTCAGGATTTCCAGCACATTGGTAATATGTGCGGAAAACGTGGACAGATTCTCAGACAGATTCTGACCATCGCCAATATCACACAGATATGCACTGTTCATACAAATATCTGCCTGCTTACAGGTCACATGCAGACCACACTGCGCCATGATACAATTTAACATAACCGTCTTAATCGCTACCGTTTTCCCGCCTGTATTGGGACCGGTGATTACAATTCCGCGCGCCTCTTCTCCGATATCAAACTGCAGCGGAACAGCAGTTGCCTTATCCATCAACGGATGCCTTGCCTCCTCCAAATGGATTCTACGGCCGGTATTGATTGCAGGCTCTGATGCATCCATATCAATACTCAGCTTCCCTTTTGAAAAGATAAAATCCAGCTTTTCAATCATCTCCAGATTTGCCATCAATACCTCTGCGGAAGAAAGGACCATGGCAGAAATTGTATACAGAATACGATACACCTCATTCTCCTCATCCAGACGCAGCATGGATAATTCCTCATAATATTTGGAAACGCCTGTCGGTTCGATAAACAAGGTGCTTCCTGTGGCAGACTTGTCAATGACACTTCCTGCGATTTTCAGCTTACAATCCTTCTTTACCGGAAGACAGATTCTGCCGTTTCGGAGTGTATAATAATTGTCCGCCATGCAGTCCTTATGGGTACGTATTATCTGCTCCGCCTTCTGCTTCATCTGTTCTTCGCAATGTATGATGCTGTTTCTGATCTGTCCCAATTCCCTGGAAGCATAGTCATCCACTGCCCCATTGCGTATCTTGCCGCAGATTTCTTCCCGCAGTTCACTGACCGGGTCAAGATTCTCCTCATAAAACGCCAGAGAATTTTGAAGCACTTTGCCTCTGTCCAGATAATCCTTTAATCGCCTGACTGCCACCAGCACCTTTTCAACACGCTCCAGCTGATAGGGACTTAGGCACTCTCCCTTTTCCGCAATCAACAACACATCCTTCACTTCAGAAATATTCTGAAGCGGCGGTGTCCCAATCTTCTCAATCAGTTCCCTGGCATCGGAAGTGTCCCTGAGCTGCTTTCTCAATTCGTCCTCCGAAAAGCACACATCCGCTTTCCGAATTCTTTCTGCCGCACTTTCTGTCACAGCCAGTTCAGCCCACATTTCTTTTACTTTATCAAATTCAATCTGTCTTTCTATATTCATTGTACTGTTCCTTTCCAATATCGTTTCCCCTTACAAACAAAAGACCATAAATACCCTAAATGCATTAAGATACCATGGTCTCTCTTCGGTTCCCAATCATCAGAAAGAGCATGACCATACAGCCATGCTCCGATTCACAAGGGAAATAATCCACAATATAAAGCAATTGTAAGGTGAAAACGTTGACAACTCATGGTCAACAAATGGGCAGACTCCAAGCCAGACCCTTGGAAATCCTCCCGGCAATATTTATTTTGCACTTTTCTCCATTACAACCACAGGTGACATACAAATCCTCCATTAATTATCTGTTATTATATTGCAAAACCAGCCATCCGTCAAGCCCGGCATCCCAACTCCTTCCAATATCCGGTTTTCATCCACTTTATCTCACGCATTGCCATATCAAATAAAGTATCAGCAAATGCACCGGATAAAATGCGTAGCAAACATACTGAAATGCCTTTGAATGATATCCCTGACGTCCATTATAAAGCCAGATTGGAATCAGCGAGAATGGGAAATGCCATACTACCGATACAAGTCAA
>CALYSH010000041.1 GCA_945485625.1 uncultured Lachnospiraceae bacterium
GCAAATAAAATACTGTTTATTAAAAGCCCATGAAATATGATTTATGAGGTTTTTTTCAGCGATTTTTTCATATACGCCCATGCTCACGTTACATCTATTTACAATTCCTCCAACTCTTTCAACCAGATATTGGCACTGGCGTCGGAGGGCATTCGCAAATCCCCTCTGGGAGATACTGCTACGCTACCCACCTTGGGTCCGTCCGGCAGGCAGGAGCGCTTAAACTGCTGACTGAAAAATCTCCGGGTAAAGGTCTTTAACCACTTTAAGATGGTAGCGTCATCGTACTGTCCGGCAAAAGCCAGCTTCGCTACACGGAATATTTTCTTCGGAGAATAGCCGCCGCGAAGCATATAATACAAAAAGAAATCATGCAATTCGTAGGGTCCCACCAGATCCTCGGTCTTCTGGGAAATCACTCCGTCCGTCGGCGGTAAAAGCTCCGGACTTACCGGGGTATCCAGCACATCCAGAAGTACCTTCTCCAGCTCCCCATTCCCACAGGTATCCGCATAGTAACGCACCAGATGACGAACCAGGGTCTTGGGAACCCCCGCATTCACACCGTACATGGACATGTGGTCTCCGTTATAGGTGGCCCAGCCCAACGCCAGCTCCGACATATCGCCGGTACCGATCACCAGACCGCCTGTCTGGTTTGCAATGTCCATCAATACCTGGGTACGTTCCCTGGCCTGTCCGTTTTCATAGGTCACATCATGCTTGTTCGGATCCTGTCCGATATCACTAAAATGCTGTGTCACGGCAGCTTTTATATCCACCTCTCTCAGAGTGGTGCCCAGGGTCCTTGCCAGGGTGCAGGCATTGTCGTAGGTTCTGTCCGTGGTTCCGAAGCAGGGCATGGTCACAGAGGTAATGTTTTTCCGTTCCAGTCCCAGCAGGTCGAAGGCACGAACGGTCACCAGCAGCGCCAATGTGGAATCCAGTCCTCCGGAGATACCAATGACCGCACTCTTACATCCGGTATGCTCATAGCGCTTCTTCAGTCCGTACGCCTGAATGGATAAAATCTCTTCACAACGCTGTCTTTTCCTGCTCTCATCTCCCGGCACAAAGGGGGTTGGGAAGAAGGGTCTTGTAAGCTCTGTCTCCTCTACCTGCAGGGCAAAGGAAATCACCTTATGATTACCCTGGGGTTTTTCTCCGAAGGTACCCATTCTGCGGCGCTCCAGAAGCAATTTTTCAATATCGATTTCACTGTATACCGCTCCGCCTTCAAAACGCTTTGACTGAGCTAATATGACACCGTTCTCCGCAATCAGGTTATGTCCGCCGAAGACCAGATCCTGGGTGGATTCCCCTTCTCCTGCGGAGGCGTAAATATATCCTGCCAATAATCTGGCGCTGGAGGAGGTTACCAGCATCTCCCGGTACTGGGCCTTTCCAACCGTCTCATTGGATGCGGACAGATTGACCAGCACCGTGGCACCAAGAAGTGCCAGGTTGGTAGCAGGCGGATTGGCCACCCACAAATCCTCACAAATCTCACAGCCAACCATGAGTCCGTGAACGGTAGAACAATCAAACAACAAACCGGAACCGAAGGGAATCTCTTCTCCGTTCAGGTTCACAACGCCAATCTCCTGCTTCGGCACAGAAAAATGTCTTCCCTCGTAGAATTCCGCATAAGAGGGTATATTGGTCTTTGGTACAAAGCCCAACACCTTACCATCCTGCAACACCGCGGCCACATTGTATAATCTACCCTCCACTTCCAGCGGAAGCCCTGCAAACACCAGGGCGTCATGTCCCTGTGTGTATGCCGCAACCTTTGTCAGCGCGCTCTTTGCCTGCTCCAGCAGAAGTCCCTGCAGGAACAAATCCCCGCAGGTATATCCGGTGATGCAAAGCTCGGGAAGAACAATAATCTTTGCCCGCTTCTCATAAGCCTCCTGCAGCTTGTTACAGATCACCTCTGCATTATAAATGGGGTCTGCCACCTTAATCTTCGGAGTCAGTGCTGCTACTTTTACAAATCCCTGTTTCATCTTCCATCCTTCTTTCCTATGGGAAACAATACATCCTACTGCTCACACAAAGCCTTCAGTTCTTCCACGGTAAATGTATAATTGGTATTGCAGAAATGACAGTTTACTTCGATATCCCTGCCCTCTGCAATCATGCTCTCCAGTTCTTCCCTTCCGATACTGACCAGGGCCTTCTCTACACGCTTCTTGTCACAATTGCAGTGAAACCGTACCTCCATGGTATCCGTCTGCTCCGGCTCCAGTCCCTCCAGAATCACCTGAAGCATCTGCCAGGGAGTGAGTCCCTCCTCAAACATGGTGGTAACAGATTTTAATCTCCCGATATTCTCCTCCAGTACGGCAATGACATCTTCCCCGCAGGAGGGCATCAGCTGCACGATAAATCCACCTGCCTGCTTCACGGTGTTATCCTTCTCCATAAGGACGCCCAGTCCCACACAGGAGGGCACCTGCTCGGAGGAAGCAAAATAATAGGTCAAGTCCTCCGCAATTTCTCCGGTCTGAAGGTCTACCTGTCCCACATAAGGCTCCTTCAAACCAAGGTCCTTGATGACACTGAGGACTCCCGGACCCACTGCACCGCCCACATCCAGCTTTCCCAATTCATTGGCGGGCAGAATCACATCGGGAACAATGGCATAGCCCTTCACATTCCCCAACGCATCTGCCGTTACCGTCATGCCTCTCATGGGGCCGTCGGAACGGATCTGCAGGGTTAAAAGCTCCTGCTCTCCCTTCAGCATGCTTCCCATCATCAGTCCGGCACTCAACAGTCTTCCCAGGCCCGCTGTCACCACCGGACTGGAGTTATGTGCTGCTCTGGCAGCCTCCACCACTCCCTTTGTGGTACATGCAAAGGCTCTGATTTGTGCATTTGCCGCGGTTGCGCGAACCATATAATCACTCATACTTTTTTCCCCTGTTCTCTGGCGACCACGTAAACGCGCTCGCTGTATTCATTCACATCCTCACCGGTATCCGCATCCTTTATGGCAACCACCTGCATTCCCGCATCCGTTACCATCCGGCACATCTGTTCCACCTGATAGCCTCTCTGAAGGTGGGTCTCCCGGAAGCGTCTGAAATGCTCCCCCTCCTCCTGCACAAAGATGGTAACATCATATTCATTGATACCGGATTCTTCGTCGAAATAGTTTTCCCAGATAAAGCTGCAGTCCTCACTGTTCTCCGCAATCACGGTGTCCCCAACCACTTCACGATACTTATAATCCGTATTAAAATCGAAGATAAAGATTCCTCCGGGATACAGGTAATTATTCACCAGGGAAAACACCTGCACCAGTTCCTCTTCCTCCAATATATAATTCACACAGTCGCAGACACTGATAACGGTTCCCACCGTACTGTACAACGACAGCTCCCGCATATCCTGACAAAGATACAGAATCTCTGAGCCGGAGGCTTCCTTTTTGGCTGTCGCTATCCCCAGCATACTCTCCGAGCTGTCCACACCAATCATATCATAGCCCTTTTGGTACAAAAGCTCGGTGAGTGTCCCGGTTCCGCAGCCCAGATCCAATACCAGGTTACGCTCTGACTCCAGCACATCCCCGGCATCCCGCTCCGGTTTGGATACACCATATTGCTCCATAAAGCCTACGATGTTCTCACACCACTGCTCATAGGGTGTTTCATCCATGAGCTCATCATAAACACTTGCAAAATCCTCGTACATCATATCCTCTTTCGCACCAATCCGTGCTCCATCCGGTTATTCACCAAGCTTCAGCGCAATCACGAAGCCGATTCCCATGGCAACCAGACCGGTCACCACACTCAGTACCGTGTACAGCTCCAGACCCATACCTACTAAAATCGCTACCGGAGAAGCTACAATCAGACCGATGATGGCCCAGTATGCATACAACGGGAACTTTTCAAAAATAATCTCCACCAGCTTCGCGATGGCAAATACACCTGCTACGATACCGATTCCGAAAGGAGCAAGCACCCCTACACCCACCAAAATACCGTCCATGTCGAAAGCAACCAGGGAACGAATCAGATTCGGGATGGTAGTAGTTACAATGGGCTCATAATATCCCATCAGCTTCAGCATCATGGAACCGCTGACACCCGGAATAATCATGGTAGCAGATGCCACAATCCCTACGCCGAACAGCTTCAGTACGTTGATGACATTGAAGGCCAGATCCGCATCCTTCCCGTTTCCACCGCCAAAAACAGCCAGACCTGCTACCAGCGCGAAGAACAGCAGGAAAGCAATCAGGTGACCAAATTTGATACTGTTTCCTTTTACATGCTTCCATACTGCGGGAAGGCCGCCCAGAATCAAACCGACAAACAACAGATTGGTCTGCACCGGGAAATTGGCAAACAGGGACTCCAACGCAAAGGAGCTTGCCACGATCGCCACACCCATACCGATTACTATCGGAAGCAGAAATAATACATTCTTTTTGAATTCACTGAACAGATGGGTAATACAATGAATCAGCTTATCGTAAATACCCATGGCCACCATCATGGTGCCTCCGCTGACACCCGGAATGATATTTGCAATTCCGATGACACAACCCTTCAAAAAACTCTTAATCATATTCTTTCACCATTCCTTCTATTTATACTATAATCTATTGTCCGGCTCTTTTTGCCAGAAACTCCTTTAAGAACGCAATCAGGCGGTCCATCTCCTCATCGGTACCGATGGTTATTCTTAAGTAATTCTCAATCCTTGGTTTATCCCAGTGACGGACATAAATGTCTGCCTCCCTGAGTGCCTCGAAGATTTCCTTTGCAGGAACCGTCTTATGTGAGGCAAATACAAAGTTCGCATAGGAATCCGGGAAGGTAAATCCCAACCCACGCAGTTCCTTCTTCACACGCTCTCTGGTGGCAACAATCCTGCCGGTTACCTCCTTGAAATATGTATCATCCTTTACCGCCTCCACCGCCAGGGCCTGGGAAGGCATGTTCATGGTGTAGGAATTGAAGGAGAACTTTACATCGTTTAAGTAACCGATCAGCTTTTCACTGCCGATACAGAAGCCCACACGAAGCCCTGCCATGGCACGGGACTTGGAGAAGGTCTGTACTACCAGCAGGTTATCATACTTGTCAATCAGCTTCAATGCACTCTCGCCGCCGAAATCAATGTATGCCTCATCCACAATGACTACCACATCCCGGTTGGCCTGAATGATTTCCTCCACGGTATCCAGGGACTGAAGCAGCCCGGTAGGTGCATTGGGATTGGGGAAGATCACCCCTCCATTCTCCACCTTATAATCCTCCGGATTGATCTGCCAGTCCTCGGTCAAAGGAATCTGACGGAAGGGAATCCGATACAGATTTGCCCATACATCATAAAAGGAATAGGTTACATCCGGGAACAAAATGGGCTTCCCGGAATGAAAGAAAGTCAGAAAGGCCATGGAAATCACATCGTCGGAACCTACTCCTACGAATACCTGACTGGGTTTCACATGGTAGTATTCTGCCAGACAGTCCACAATGGGTGCCACATCCGGATTGGGATACAGACGAAGCGCTGTATAGTCCATCTCCTTCATGGCACGAACCACTCCCGGTGCAGGAGGATACGGACACTCATTGGTATTTAACTTAATCATATTCTTCTTGTTGGGCTGTTCTCCCGCCACATACGGAACAACCTTTCGTACATTCTCTTCCCACTTCATAGCAATTCATCCTCTTTTCTGCCATTTCTGAGCGTTGGTTTCCTTCGAAATCTGCCTATTTTCCGTCGGACGCTCCTTCGCAATTGATACTACGTTTCCGATTCCTGCAATCGCACAGCATATTCTTCTGCCTGTTCCGGCATTCCAAGCTTCTCATAGCAGCGTACCAGACCCTCTAAGGGTTCTTTTGTACTGCTTAACAGTTTCAGAATGGGCGAGGTTTCATAGGCTGCATTGTAATACCAGATCACTGCCTCCTCGAAATCTCCCCGCTCCTCGTAGAAGGTCCCCAATTCCACACAAACTTCCGAGCATCCTTCTCCTGCCACCAGCTTGGTGGTATACTGAAAAAATGTCACCATATCTTTGGAAAGTCTGGCAGCTCTGGCCACTATCAGGCTGGCCTCTGCCACCTCATCCGCATCCCTTCCCGTATCTGCCGCAGAAGCCCGGAAGAAGGGAATGGCCTTCACCAGATCCTCTGTGCTTCCTGCCAGATACAGCTCCTCTGCGTACATATGGTGCAGCCGTTTATTCAAAACCGCACCTTTCGCAATCTGCTTGCGGAAGTTAGCCAGATCCCGGTCCGCGTGACTCTCCTCCTGCATATGACAGATCGCAATCTCACTGTCATACACCACCGGAAAGGTACGCACCGTCTCATGAATGGCTCCCTCCCAAACAAACTCCCTCAGCCGTTTAAACAGCTTGGGGCGGTATTCCTCATCAAAATTATAAACGGAACCGAACTGCAGCTGATTTTTGTACTTCATCTGCACCAGCTCAATCTCCGGTAAAAGAAGCTCCTTCAATTGGAGGAACCTCTGTCGGTTTTCCTCATCCAGCACCTCGTCCGCATCCGCAGAATAAATATATTCCTTCGTAGCCTTGGAGAATGCAAAATTTCTGGCCGCACTGAAATCATCCACCCAGGTAAAATCATAGATATGATCCGTATACCGGGCCGCAATTTCCTTTGTCCGGTCCGTGGAGCCGGTGTCCACGATAATGATTTCCTCCGCAATTCCCTTCAGGGAATCCAGACACCGCGCCAGTATCCGCTCTTCATTTTTCACAATCATACATAGTGAGATTGTAATCATCTTCCGCGCCTTTCCTGCCATGTAAAGCAATTACAGCACCTTGGATAAAAACTCCTTCAGTCTGGGAGCCTGAGGATTTCCGAAAAACTCCGCAGGTGTATTTTCTTCCACAATGTTACCGCCGTCCATAAACAGCACCTTGGTACCCACCTCTCTTGCAAAGCCCATCTCGTGGGTTACCACCACCATGGTCATACCGCTGTCAGCCAGCTCCTTCATAACCTGCAGAACCTCCCCAACCATTTCCGGGTCCAGAGCAGAGGTAGGCTCATCAAAGAGCATCACTCTGGGGTTCATGGCAAGGGAACGGACAATGGCGATTCGCTGCTTCTGGCCGCCGCTTAAGGAAGCGGGATAAGCATCCGCCTTCTCCTGAAGTCCTACACGGGTCAACAGCTTCAGGGCATTTTCCTTTGCCTCCTCCACGGTCTGAAGCTTTAATTTGGTAGGTGCCAGAATAATATTGTCCATAATGGTCAGGTTGTGGAATAAGTTGAAATGTTGAAATACCATACCCATATGCTGACGCACATGATTGATATCCACTCTCTCATCGGTAATACACTGACCGTCGAACCAGATTTCACCCTCTGTGGGACGCTCCAACAGATTCAGGCATCTCAAGAAGGTACTCTTTCCGGAACCGGAAGGTCCTACGATAACGATTTTCTCCCCGGGGCTGATATGATAATTCACCCCCCGGAGCACATGATTATTATCTTCAAATGATTTATGCAGATTTTTAACGGTTATCACTCTTTCGTAACCTCCTCTCCATCTTATTCAATAAAATGGTAAGAATCTTAATAATGACAAAGTAAATCAATGCCGCACCGATCAAAGGCATGAAGGCCTCATAGGTTCTGGAGGTAATCTGGTTTGCCACACGGGTCAGATCATCCAACGCCACATAACCTAAGATAGCGGTCTCCTTTAACAATACAATAAACTCATTTCCCAGAGGAGGTAACACATTTTTAAATGCCTGGGGGATGACAATATAGCGCATGGTCTGGAACTGGCTTAAGCCCAGAGAACGACCGGCCTCGGTCTGCCCCTTATCCACCGCCAGGATACCTGCCCGGACAATCTCTGCCACATAGGCTCCGGAATTGATACCGAAGCTTAAGCAGGCAACCAGTATTTTATTCCGACAGAAGCTTAAGATAATAAACCACATAATCAAAAGCTGCAGCACCGAAGGGGTACCACGGATAATGTCTATATATGCATTTGCAATCCGGGCAAGGAAGGAGGGCTTCCCGTTTCTCTTTACGGAAAGCTTCATAAATGCCAGCACCGTACCGATGATGATACCGATAATGGCTGCAAAGAATGCAACCTCCATGGTAATCCCAAGGCCCTTTAAATATAATTTCCAGCGGTCCTGTTCAATAAAAGCCACATAGGCTTTTCTGCCCACTTCCGCCAACCAAAGCTTTAATCCATCCATTTTTCATCCATCCTTTTGGTATAATCAATAATCCGTCTATGATATCATACCAAAAAGAGGATAACGGCACAAGCCATTATCCTCTTTTTTTCATCACATTTTTCAATTGTTACTTACTCGATGTACTGATTTACAAGCTTATCAAAGGTACCGTCTTCCTTGATTTCCTTTAAAGCCTTGTTGATATCAGCAACCAATGCACTTCCCTTGGGACATGCAATTGCATAATACTCAGGCTCGAACTCGAAGTCAGCGCCATCCAGAGCCTTTACCTTGTCAGAGAACTTGCCGGCAAATACCTGGGCAGGGTTCTTGTCGATGATGACAGCATCCAGACGACCGTTCATCAAGTCATTTACCGCATCCACTGCCTTATTGTAGCTCTTTACGTCCGCACCGTTAATCTCCTCAGCGGTGAACATACCGGTGGTGCCAAGCTGGCAGCCGATGGTCTTGTTCTCCAGATCAGCAGCAGCGGCTATCTCAGAATCCTTCATCACGATGACATACTGAAGGGCTTCATAGTAATTATCAGAGAAATCAACGCTCTGCTTTCTCTCCTCATCTACGGTCATACCGGCAATAGCAATATCAATCTTGTTGCCTACTGCTGCTACCAGCGCATTGAAGTCCATGTTCTCAATCTGGACTTCCATTCCCATACGCTTTCCGATTTCCTTAATCAAAGCGATATCGAAACCATCTGGCTGTCCATCATCCCCTACATACTCAAAGGGGGGGAATTCTGCATTGGTACCTACTACAAGAGCCTTATTCTCAGAGCTTCCGCAGCCTGCAAGAAGGCTGAGAGACATCAATGCGGTCAACATAACTGCAACGATTTTCTTCATACTTTTATCCTCCTGGAATCCATTCATTTTAAAACATT
>CALYSH010000042.1 GCA_945485625.1 uncultured Lachnospiraceae bacterium
TCAAACAGAATAGTTGCCGGAATTTTGCAATTACACAATGTGGAGGAATTATTATGGGATTACTGAAAGCGGCAAAAGATTCTATCAGTACATTATTGGCTGATCAGTGGCGTGAGTATTTCTATTGTGAAACATTGCCAAACGATGTATTGATGAGAAAAGGACAGAAAAAAGTAGTTGAGGGGAGAAACAGCAACACAAAGGCATCTGACAATATTATCTCCAACGGTTCCATCGTTGCGGTAAATGAAGGACAGTGTATGATCATTGTAGATCAGGGCGCGATTGTGGAAGTATGTGCAGAGGCAGGAGAGTTTGTATATGACAGTTCTTCCGAGCCTTCTCTTTTCTACGGTAATTTAGGAACCAATGTTGCAAACTCCTTTAAAACCTTTGGCAGAAGATTTTCCTTCGGCGGAAACACTGCAAAGGATCAGAGAGTTTACTTCTTCAATACAAAGGAGATTATGGGCAACCTTTACGGAACCCCTACTCCTATTGATTTCCATCTGGTATCTCCCAAAACCGGTATGGAGCTTGAGGCAGTAGTAAAGTGTAACGGTCAGTATTCCTTTAAAATTGTTGACCCCATCATTTTCTATACTCAGGTATGTGCAAACGTTTCCAGTGAATTCACTAAGAGCTCCGGTGACGGTGCCCAGATGATCAGCCTGATGAAGAGCGAGCTGCTTACCCAGCTGCCTATGGCACTGGCTCCTATTGCAGCACAGGGCGTATTGCCTTATCAGCTGCAGGGTCATGTGGAAGAAATCACGGAGAATATGAAGAAGTGTCTGACCGTTGCATGGACAGACAGACGCGGTATCGAAGTAACATCCATGACTATTTCGGCTTCTGTTCCTGAGGAGTACAGAGAGAAGCTGAATGAGTGGAACGAAAACGTAATGCTGCGTGATCCCCAGAATCTTCAGGCAATTCAGGGCAAGGCCTTTGCTCAGTTCATCGGAAATTCCAAGATGGGCAGTGGAGAAGGAGGCGCTTCTCCTGCAGATGCCATGATGAGCATGGCTACCATGGGTATGATGAATAATATGATGGGCGGTAATATGATGGGCAACATGATGGGCGGAATGAACCCTCAGCAGGCAGCACCCGCACAGGCACCTATGCAGCAGATGGCGGCTCCCGTTCTCGGTTGGACCTGTAGCTGTGGTCATGCGGACAACAGAGGGAAGTTTTGCGCTGAGTGTGGTTCCCCGAAGCCCGCTGCAGCAGGCTGGACCTGTGGATGCGGAACAGTAAACCAGGGTAAGTTCTGCAGCAACTGTGGTACCAAGAAGCCCTCCGGAGCACCTCTCTATAAGTGTGATAAGTGCGGATGGGAACCGGAAGATCCTGCAAATCCTCCGAAATTCTGTCCGGAATGCGGAGATCCGTTTGATGAGAACGACATCAGATAATTTGACAATAAGAGGGGCCGCCGAAGGGCGGCCCTGTTTTAGGAGATACAGATGACGGCAAAAATGATCGGAACAATCATTATTTTAGTACTTCTTCTGGCAGTAATCGGAGCAGGATATTATTTGTATTACCGTATCAGCAGAAAAATCAGAGAGGTTTCTCAGATGGCTTTTGGTACGGATAATTTTCTGGAAGGGTTGAAGGCGCAGAATGAACAGCTGGAAAATACGCCAAAATCAATTGCTTCCATGACATCCATATATATGCCCAGAATTACAAAGGATTTCCCGGAGTTCCATTATGAAGAAATGCGATACCGTGCAGAAAATGTGCTTCGTTCTTTCCTGAACTGTATCGACCGTGGCGTGACAACAGGTCTTTGTGAAGGGACGCAGGAATTACAGGACCAGTTGGCGTTGACTGTAAACAATTATACTAATCACAATCAGAGAGCTCATTACAGTGAGATACGCATTCATCAGACCGGGCTCTATAAATATCAGAAAATGAACGGAAGGGTCAGTGTGATATTTCAGACCTCCGTGGGATATAAATATTACCTGGAAAAAAACGGAAAGATCATTGGCGGAGACCCGGATCATTTCGAACAGGCAAGATACAATATTGAAGCAGTATATGTCCAGGACAGGGATGTGATTGAAAATGAAGGAACACAGGGTCTGGGTCTGATTTGCCCCAACTGCGGCGGCGCAATCAGAAGCTTAGGTGCAAAGGAATGTCCATATTGCGGAAGCGGTGTGGTTGAATTCAACATCCGGACCTGGGGATTTGCAAAAATTAAAAAATCATAAGAGGTTTATCCATGAGTATATATGATACGCTGAACCGTGAACAGCGGGAAGCGGTAATGCAGACTGAGGGACCCGTATTGATTCTGGCAGGTGCCGGAAGCGGAAAGACCCGTGCATTGACCCATAGAATTGTCTACTTAATTGAAGAATTTGGAGTGAATCCCTGGAACATCCTGGCGATTACCTTTACCAACAAGGCGGCAGAGGAAATGCGGGAGAGAGTGGATGGACTTGTAAGCTTTGGTGCTGACCAGATCTGGGTTAGCACTTTTCATTCCCTGTGCGTTAGGATTCTTCGCAGGCATATCGATCGATTGGGGTTTGATAATCGTTTTACGATATATGATACCGACGATCAGAAGACGGTGATGAAGGGAGTCTGCAAACGCCTGAATATTGATACCAAGGCATACAAAGAACGCAGCCTTTTATCAGCGATTTCCTCCGCAAAGGATAATCTGGTGGATGTGCGGGAATATGAGATGAACACCATGGGTGATTACCACAAAATGGTGATTGCAAAGGTATATCGGGAATATCAGGAAACCTTAAAACGGAATAATGCGCTGGATTTTGATGATATTATTGTGAAGACAGTAGAATTATTCAAAACCTGTCCCGAGATATTGAATTCCTACCAGGAACGGTTTAAGTATATCATGGTGGATGAGTATCAGGATACCAATACGGCTCAGTTCGAGCTGGTGCGCCTGTTGGCGGATAAGTATCGCAATTTGTGTGTGGTGGGAGATGATGATCAGTCCATCTATAAATTCCGCGGAGCAAATATCCGAAACATCCTGGATTTTGAACTGCATTATCCGGAAGCAAAGGTGATTAAGCTGGAACAGAATTATCGCTCTACCTCCAGTATTCTGGATGCTGCCAATGCAGTGATTCATAACAATGCAGGGAGAAAAGAGAAGACCCTTTGGACCCAGAAGAAAGAAGGGAGCAGAGTGCATTTCCGCCAGTTGGATACTGCTTATGAAGAGGCGGAATTCATTGCGGACGATATCAGCAGGAGAATGAGACAGGACGGGGTCTCCTATAAAGATTGTGCGATTTTGTACCGGACCAATGCCCAGGCGCGAATCCTGGAGGAACGTATGATGAATGAGAATATTCCCTATGTGGTAGTAGGTGGCGTAAACTTCTACTCCCGTATGGAAATTAAGGACATTCTGGCCTATTTAAAAACCATTGATAATGGGTTGGATGAAGTGGCTTTGCGGAGAATTATCAACGTTCCGAAGAGAAGCATCGGTGCGGCATCTGTGGAGAAAATCAGTGTGTATGCACAGGAAAGAGGCATTTCCCTTTTCGATGCCATGTGTGAGGCAAAAAATGTCCCCGGTTTAGGACGAAGCGTCGAGAAGGTAGAAGCATTTGTCAACATGATTCAGGTGTTTCGAAGTGGACTGGATTCCTACGGAATTGTTGACTTGATTCGTGCGGTTTTGGAAAGAATCAAGTATGCAGAGTACCTTCAGGAGCAGGACGATGAGGATGCCGAGGATAGAATGAATAATATTGAGGAATTCATTGCAAAAGCATCCCGATATGAAGAGACTCATGATTATATTGAACTTTCCGAGTTCCTGAGTGAAGTGGCGTTGGTGGCGGACATTGACAATGTAGAGAACAAGGACGACAGAGTACTTCTTATGACCCTGCACAGTGCAAAGGGACTGGAATTTCCTGTGGTTTATCTGTCCGGTATGGAGGATGGTTTATTCCCAAGTTTTATGTCTATTGCGGCACCCGACCCGGAAGAGCTTGAGGAAGAAAGGCGGCTGGCTTATGTAGGAATCACCAGAGCAAAGGAGGAACTGACTCTGACCTGCGCCAAATGCAGAATGATTCGAGGGGAAACGCAGTATAATGCGGTGAGCCGTTTTGTGCGTGAGATTCCTACGGAGCTTATGGATAATTACACACCCGTCATGAAGAAGAGTGTGGATTTAAGCAGCATTGGAATCGATTTGGGAGGTTATCAGACCTCTGCTTCGGCGGTGAGAGATTTACGACCGAAGGCAATTGTCAGACCTAAGGTTACAGCTCAGGCGGATAAGCCCTATATTTCCAAAGGAATCGGTGAGCTAAACCGGCTGGCAGGCATTCAAAAAGGAGTTTCCGGAATGCAGAAGGAAACACCGGATTATCAGACCGGCGATCGTGTAACCCACATAAAATACGGGGAAGGCACTGTTCTGGATATGGTGAAAGAGCCCAGGGATTATAAGGTGACCGTGGATTTCGATGGCTTTGGAAAGAAAATTATGTATGCATCCTTTGCAAAATTGAAAAGATTGTAGTAATTTTTTCGGTTTTGTGGTATGATATATTACAACACTTTTGAGATTCCGTACGGTATTCAGAAAGGACGGTATTGGTATGAATAAGATTGAAAACCTGATTGACATGGCAAAATTGAATGAACTGTTGGGAAAAAAGGAAGAAAAGAAAAATAAAAGCAATGTGCTTGTATGGTTTTTTGCCATCATCGGTATTGTTGCTGCTGTATGTGCGATAGGCTATGCAGTATATCGTTATCTGACTCCGGATTATCTGGAGGATTTCGATGAAGAGTTTGAAGATGAATTTGAGGATGAGGATGAAGAGGAAGATATCTACGAGGATGAATCCGAATTTCTCAATTCATAAAGACTTGAAATGTGCAACCGAGTAGTATGGTTGTAAGAGAGGCATGGTTAGTGGAATGAAAAAAGGACAGGTATATGAAGGCGTTGTAACGCGTGTGGAGTTTCCCAACAAGGGTATCGTCCCGGTAGGAGACGATACAGTGGTGGTAAAGAATAGCCTGCCCGGTCAGAAAATCAGCTTCATGATTCAAAAGGTGAGAAAAGGGAAGGCGGAGGCCAGGTTGTTGGAGGTGCTTGAAAAATCACCTCTGGAATGTGGAACTTCGTGTTCCCATTTTGGCTTGTGTGGGGGTTGTACATACCTTTCCATGGAATACGAGGAACAGTTGAAGCTGAAAGCAGCCCAGGTGAAAAAGCTTTTGGACAGCGTGCTGGACAAACAGGAGAAGGCCTATGTCTGGGAAGGCATCAAGGGTAGCCCAAAGGCTTATGAATACCGAAATAAGATGGAGTTTTCCTTCGGAGATGAGTATAAGGATGGACCGCTCACCCTCGGATTGCACAGAAGGGGAAACTTTTATGATCTGGTGAATGTGGATGATTGTATCATAGTGGACAGGGATTATCGTTTGATTCTGGAAACGGTTCAGGCATTTGCCCGGGAAAAGAAGCTGCGCTTTTTCCATCGACTGACACACATCGGCTTTCTTCGACATTTACTGGTGAGAAAGGCCAGCCGTACAGGGGAGATTCTGGTGGCTCTGGTTACCTCTACGCAGCAGCCCGGTGAAAACATTCCGGTGGAAGGCACAGAGAAGCTGATGGATGATTTTAAGGAATGCCTTCTGACATTGGAGCGGGATGGAAAGCTGGAAGGCCGGTTTGCCGGTATTTTGCATATTTTAAATGACTCCGCTTCCGATGTGGTAAAGAGCGACCGTACCGATATTTTGTACGGTAAGGATTATTTCTATGAGGAGCTTTTGGGGCTTCGATTTAAGATTTCGGCCTTTTCTTTTTTTCAGACCAATTCTTACAGTGCAGAAGTTTTGTATGAGACTGCAAGAGAATATGTGGGAGAAAAACCCGGAAGCGTGGTCTTTGACTTGTATACCGGTACCGGAACCATTGCCCAGCTGATGGCACCTGTGGCAGAGAAGGTGATCGGTGTGGAAATTGTAGAGGAAGCTGTGGAAGCTGCCAGAAAGAGTGCAGCAGAGAACGGCCTGAATAATTGTGAGTTTATCGCGGGCGATGTTTTGAAGGTACTGGATGATATCACCGAGAAGCCGGACTTTATTATCCTGGATCCGCCCAGGGACGGTATTCATCCCAGGGCAATTATGAAGATGATTCACTATGGAGTAGAGAAGATTGTCTATATTTCCTGTAAGCCTACCAGTCTGGTAAGGGATTTGGAAGTAGTCCTGGGGAATGGTTACTCCGTGGAGGAAGCAGTGGCAGTGGACCAGTTTCCATGGACGGCCAATGTGGAGACCATTGTTTTACTTTCTAGGTAGGAGGTCTTCCGAAGAAGGAACAAGGAGAATGAGCGCCAAAAGAAAAAACAGAGGGAGTTATGTATGCTTCAGACCTTTTATCCAAGCACGGAATGCAATTCGACTTATGATATAGATTTTCAGAGGATGTATGACCTGGGTTATCGGGGAATCATATTTGACATTGATAATACATTGGTTCCCCACGGAGCACCGGCGGATGAGAAAGCGATTGCGTTGTTTGAAAAGCTTCGGGAGATTGGTTTTCAAACCCTGATGCTTTCCAATAACAAAGAGCCCCGTGTAAAATCCTTTTGTGAACAGGTTGGCTCTGATTATATTTTTAAGGCCGGAAAACCCAAAAAGACCGGGTATGAAAAAGCAATGGAGCGCATGGGAACAACCAAAGAAACCACTTTTTTTGTGGGGGATCAGTTGTTTACGGATGTGTGGGGGGCAAAACGCACCGGGCTGTATTCGGTGTTGGTAAAACCAATTCACCCCAAGGAAGAAATCCAGATTGTGTTAAAGCGGTATCTGGAGCGAATCGTGTTATTTTTTTATCATCGGTCAATAAAATAATTCCTGTTTCGGAATTGTGCTCTTTATGCAAATTCGTCGAAAAAAACACAATTCCGAAAAGAATGTAAGAATAGAAATACGGAGAGATACTATGGAGATTAACGGATATACACGTACCTGTGGCTTGATTGGCAATCCGGTGGAGCATACAAAGTCCCCGGCCATTCATTGTTTTCTTGCATCACATACCGGTCAAAATCTGGTCTATGTGCCCTTCCATGTGGAACACGGATGTCTGGAGGATGCGGTAAAGGGTGGATTTGCCTTGAATCTGTTAGGAATGAATGTAACGGTTCCCTACAAGAGTGATGTGATTCCCTATCTGGATCAGGTGGATGAGCTGGCGGCCAGGATTGGTGCGGTGAATACCCTGGTGCGTACAAACATGGGCTTCAAGGGTTATAACACGGACATGCCGGGCTTATATCGGGCCATGTGTTCGGACGGAGTATCCTTAGAAGGGGAAAAGGTACTTATTCTGGGAGCCGGTGGGGTGGCGAGGGCAGTAGCCATGCTTCTGGCTACCAAGAATGTTAAGGAAATCATTCTGCTCAATCGCACCCCGGAGAGAGCACAGAATATTGCGGATGAAATCAATGGCTTAGAGGGACGTGAGATAGCAAGAGCAATGAAGCTGGAGGATTATGCAAAACTGCCGGATGAGCGATTCCTTGCTATCCAGGCTACCAATATCGGAATGTTCCCCAAGGTGAATGAGGTAGTAGTGGAGGACCCTGCTTTTTATCAGAAGATACATACCGGATATGATCTGATTTTTAATCCCATGGATACCCGTTTTATGCAGCTGGTACGGGAGAATGGCGGAAGGGCCTTTGGCGGATTGAAGATGCTTTTGTATCAGGGTATCATTGCATATGAACTTTGGACAGGGATAACCATTGATGATAAACTGGCGAATGCGACATATGAAGAAATACAGAGGGTAGTGTAACAACGTGGAAAAGAGTATTGTGTTGATTGGTTTTATGGGATGCGGCAAGTCTACGGTAGGCAGCAGATTATCCTACAGGATGCGCATTCCCATGGAGGATACGGATAAGATCATCGAACGTGAACAGGGCGTCACCATTCGGGAAATCTTTGCGCAGAAGGGTGAGGAGACCTTTCGGGAGATGGAAACGGAGCTCCTCAGCCGTTTGGCGGAACGTAAGTGTGTACGTATTATCTCGGTGGGGGGCGGTACCCCGGTTCGGGAAGAAAATCGAGCTCTTTTGAAAAAATGCGGAACGGTCTTTTACTTTCGATTAAAGCCGGAGAGCGTTTATAAGAGACTGAAGGGAGATACCACCAGACCGCTTTTGCAATGCGAAGAACCTCTGGAGAGAATACGGACGTTGCTGGAGCAAAGAAGCGTGGCATATGAAGAGTCTGCGGATTATATTATTGATGTGGATGAGCTGTCGGTGGACCAGGTTGCGGACCGGGTGTTAAACTGTCTGGACAGGAAAATGTAAAGTAACCAGTGAGGAGAAAGGTATGAAGATATTAGTGATAAACGGACCGAATTTAAATTTCCTCGGAATCCGGGAGAAAGCAATTTATGGAAATCAGGATTATCAGTATCTGCTTGACTTAATCGGAAAGAAAGCAGAAGATACAGATAGTGACATTGAGGTGTTTCAGAGCAATCACGAGGGTGCTATCATTGACCGTATTCAGGATGCATACTTTGACGGAACACAGGGGATTGTAATCAATCCGGGGGCATTTACCCATTACAGCTATGCCATTCATGACGCTCTGGCATCCGTAACCACCATGCCGAAGGTGGAAATACACATTTCGGACATTACCAGCCGTGAGGAGTTTCGGAAGATTTCCGTTACCGCACCGGCCTGTGATAAGCAGATATACGGACAGGGGCTGGACGGATATTTGCAGGCCATAGACTATGTTTTGGAGAAGGTATAAAAAAATTCAGAAATTTTTAAGAAAATAGTTGAAAAAAGAACATTAATATATTAAACTACTATAGAATGAGTGAAAA
>CALYSH010000043.1 GCA_945485625.1 uncultured Lachnospiraceae bacterium
CGCTCCTCGAATTCCACATGATGCTCCTTGGCAAGCTTCTTTGCCTCGGCATCATCTGCAACGGTATCGAAATCAATACCGGTATATTTCTTGATACAATCAATCATGGTAATGCGTTCGAATGGCTTGCCAAAGTCGATCTCAATGCCATTGTATGTGATTACAGAGGAACCGCAGACGGTCTCTGCCAGATGCTTAAACATGCTCTCGGTGAGTTCCATCATCCCCTCGTAATCGGTGTATGCCTGGTACAGCTCCATCAGGGTAAACTCCGGATTATGTCTGGTATCTACGCCCTCATTCCGGAATACACGGCCGATTTCGTATACTCGCTCCAGGCCGCCCACAATCAGTCTCTTCAGATACAGTTCCAGCGAAATACGAAGCTTTACATCCTCATCCAATGCATTGTAGTGGGTATCGAAGGGTCTTGCCGCAGCACCGCCGGCGTTGGAAACCAGCATAGGGGTCTCAACCTCCATGAAGTCTCTACCGTCCAGGAACTTACGAATTTCCTTGATAATCCGGGATCTTTTAATAAAGGTCTCCTTTGACTCGGAATTCATAATCAGATCCACATATCTCTGGCGATAACGGGTATCGGTATCGGTCAAGCCATGGAACTTCTCAGGCAGAATCTGAAGGCTCTTGGTCAGCAAGGTCATTTCTTCCGCATGGATGGAAATCTCACCGGTCTTGGTGCGGAATACGTATCCCTTTACACCATAGATATCACCGATATCCGACTTCTTAAAATCTGCGTAAGATTCTTCTCCGATGGAATCTCTTGCCACATAT
The DNA here is from genome assembly GCA_945485625.1 of uncultured Lachnospiraceae bacterium. GTDB lineage: Bacteria > Bacillota > Clostridia > Lachnospirales > Lachnospiraceae > Acetatifactor. Next base: position 799 of record CALYSH010000043.1, read on the forward strand.
ACCTGAATGTTACCCTTCAAATCACGAATGTTACAGAAGGATGCTTTTCCCATGACACGCTTAAACATCATACGGCCTGCGATGGACACATGAATCGGATCTGCGTCCATGATAGCTCTTCTTTCATTGTAATCCTGGTTCAGGACTTCCTTGACCTGCTGCTCGTCCAAGCCCTCTACATCCGGCTCTTTTCTGCCTGCAAGAAGCTTTGCCTCATGGGCAATGTACTCTTCTGCTGCATCCAGGGTGTGATATGTCACATCATATTTTGTAAGCCGGAACGGATCCTTACCTGCCTCCTGTAAAGCAGCCAACTTCTCACGTCTCACCTTTAAAAGCTGGTTAATATCCTGTTCCTGTACCTTTGCATTCTGTGCTTCTGCCACTTTCGTTACCTCTCGTTCTGCTTGTTTCCCAAGTCTTAGTTGCTGCGCTGAATCTCCAATACCTTGTAATTAAAGGTGCCTGCAGGAGTCTCCACGGTGATGGTATCGCCAACCTTAGCGCCAATCAATGCCTTACCTACAGGGCTCTCGTTGGAAATCTTTCCCTTTAAGCTGTTTGCTTCGGTAGAACCAACGATCTTATAATCCAGTTCTTCGCTATATTCAATGTCCAAAATCTTAACCTTACAACCGATGCTGATCTTATCAAGGTCTACTTCGTCCTCAACTACAACTTCAGCGTTCTTTAAGATTTTCTCCAGCTCCTCAATTCTTGCTTCGATATCACGCTGCTCGTCCTTCGCTGCATCATACTCTGCGTTCTCGGACAGGTCTCCCTGCTCTCTTGCCTCTTTTATCTTCTGAGCAACCTCCTGACGTCTTACAACCTTCAACTCATGTAACTCGTCTTCATATTTTCTCAGTCCTTCATAAGTTAAAATATTTTTCTTCTCCTGCATGATATCGTATCCTCCGATTCTTATAGGTGCCTCTGTACGAGGGCATATTACCCCAATTAACGCATGTATTATACATACTTTCTTATATAGTGTCAAGGAAATCCTGCTATTTTTGTGGAGTTTTCCAAAAGTGCAGCATGGAAACATAAGAAACCTCCCGCATCCGCTCCTCCACATATCTTCTCTTCTCAGGAAGGGGATGGAAGTCCAGCCACACGCTTCCCGCTGCCACACGAACATTTTTGTGGGATTGCTCCCCGCTAAAGTCCAGTACTGTCACCGCCATACCGGGAAGAACCCGCTGCGTGATATTGGTAAGGATTCCATACTGTAACTCCAATTCCTGTAAGAAGGGGGCCAGAGAGGGCTCTGCCACAGTCCTTCCGGGAATCAGGCTTAAGCTTCGTATTTCCCTGGCACGTTTCCACAGTACCGGATATACACTCTCTTCGCAATTAATCAGCAGATAATCCCTTGGAAAATCCTGTTGTTCCAGCGCACAGGAAAATAGAATCTCCACCCAGGGGTCCCGGCTCAGTTCTTCCATCCGCAGGCAGGGAAAGGGGAAGGTATACTCCCACATCTTCTCCAGGCATTTCACTTTCTCTTCAAAATACGCCTCACACCTGCTGCCGGTTCGCACCAGATAAAAAAGCGTCTCTGCCAGCACCCGTAGAAGCTCCTCTCTTTGTTGGATTTGCTCCTTCTTTGCATCCTCCGGCTCCTTCCGAAGGACTTCTAAGGTGGTCGGGGCAATCCCGATTCGTACCAGAAGGTACGCTTCGTAAGGGTATTGCTGTATGAGCCAGGGCTTGGGAAAATATTCTTTCATCACATAAAAATAGAGAATGGTGTCCATGGAATACCTTATGCAGAAGTCCCCCCATTCATTCACCCATTTCCAAAAATATCATTGACACTGTTTACCAGTTCCTCCATGCTTTCCATGGCATTGATTCTCTGGCGGAAACGGGCAGAATTGTGTAAACCGGTAGTATACCAGGATAAATGTTTGCGCATCTCCCGCACAGCCGTATATTCCCCTTTATACTCCATCAGCAGTTTTGCATGGCGGAGAATGATTTCCTTCCTCTCTGCCTCGGTAGGTCGTTCCAGCACCTCGCCGGTTTCCAGAGTGTAAAGCACCTCCCGGAAAATCCAGGGATTCCCCTGTGCAGCCCTTCCAATCATAATACCATCGCACCCGGTCTCCTCAACCAGCTGTCTTGCCTTCTCGGGACTATCCACGTCGCCGTTTCCAATCACCGGTATCTTCACCGCTTCCTTCACCCGGCGAATGATTCCCCAGTCTGCGTGACCGGTATAATACTGTTCTCTGGTGCGTCCGTGTACGGCAACCGCTGCCACGCCGCAGCTCTCCGCAATCTTTGCTATCTCCACCGCATTCACGTGTGCATCGTCAAAGCCCTTTCGAATCTTGATGGTGACAGGCTTCCCTGCCTTCTGCACCAGTTTCGTTAATATCTGCTCCACCAGCTTCGGATTCTTCATCAGCGCAGAACCCTCTCCGTTGTTTACCACCTTAGGAACCGGGCATCCCATGTTTAAATCGATGATTGCATAGGGTCTGTCCTGTAGGCGCTCTGCCATGTCCGCAAGGATATCCGGATCGGATCCAAAGAGCTGCAGGGAAGCAGGCCTTTCGCCCTCATGAAGCTCCAGAAGGCTTTCCGTATTTTTGTTGTTATAATAGATTGCCTTAGCGCTTACCATCTCCATGCACACCAATCCGGCTCCCATCTCTCTGCACAACAAACGAAATGGCAGGTCGGTAACGCCTGCCATGGGTGCCAGAATAATGTTATTCTCCAATTCCACAGTTCCGATTCGAAGTTTTTTCATCCTATCACTCACCTTCCGCTCCCAGCATTCCGGTCCTCAGGACTCCTCCAGTTCATCCAAAAGGGCGGATACATCCTCCTTCAAAATGAAGACTCTGTAATAGAGCTGCAGGGCCTCAAACAGTTCCTGACGTTTTCTTCGAATCTCGGATATCAAAAGACCGCTGGAGATTTCATCGTAGTAGATGTCATCCTCATCCGCATTGGTCTCCATGGATACGGAACCATCCTCCTCAAACACGATGGTGAACACGCCGCCTACCTCCTCCGTAAAGAGAACACAGATAATGTGTAACTCGTCCTTGATGGATTCGGGAATCTTATCGAATGCTTCGTTAAAATAATATTTCTGTTCATATGCGTTGGCGCCGCAAAGCACCACTCTTTCCTCACTCATAGCACTTTCTCTCCGTAGCCGGGTTAAACATATCCGTCCGTTCCGCGCACGGACACTTCCCCTGCGTATATATTCTGCGTTGTACCGTCGGGCAACTCTACCATCAGTTCTCCCATCCGGTTGATTCCTTCCGCAACGGCTTCGTACTCACCCTTGGGATCCAGAATCCGGACCTGTTTTCCGGCATTCACCAGTCGTCCGTTATACTCATCCATCAGCCCTTCCAGGGTCTGATATTCCATAAAGCATTCATAATATGCCTCAAAAGCCTCCATGATATCCGCAAGCAGACGGCTTCGGGAGGGATTCTTTCCTGCCGCTGCTGCAATACTGGTTGCTTTATCCGCTATCTCCTCCGGGAAGCTTTGCTCCAGTACATTTATACCCACGCCCACAACCACATAGGAAATACTGTCCTGTTCCACACTCAGACTCATTTCCGTTAGAATTCCGCAGGTCTTCTTCCCCTGAATCAGGATATCGTTGGGCCATTTGATTTCAGGCTTCACAATTCCATCCAAATTCTTCTCAATTCCCCCGGCTACCGCCATGGCCATCACTAAAGTCAGCATGGACGCACGGTTGGGCTCCAAATCCGGTCGAAGCATCAGAGAAAAGTAAATGTTGCTTCCCGCAGGACTCTTCCACTGGCGGCCTCTCCGCCCCCGACCACCGGTCTGCATATCGGAGACCACCAATTGCCCATGGGGCGCGCCTTTTTCTGCCAGAAGCTTTGCCTGAATGTTTGTAGAATCGGTCTCTGGGAAGAAAACCAGTTCCTTTCCGGCCCAGGAGGTCTTCATCCGGCTCTTACAATCCGCCTCGTTAAAATTGTCCTGTTCCTCCTCCAACAAGCGGTATCCCTTGTTCTGGACCGCTTCGATAGCATATCCGTCTTTTTTTAACTGCCCGATCACCTTCCACACTGCTGTCCGGGATACTCCGAGCATGTCACACATTTCCTGCCCGGAAATATAATCCCCCCGGTCTCTGAGCAGTGCCAGTATTTTCGCCTTCATTACAGGGTGGCAGCCATAACTGCCTTGATGGAGTGCATACGGTTCTCAGCCTCTTCAAATACCAGGGACTGCGCAGACTCAAATACCTCGTCCGTAACCTCCATCTCCGTAATGCCGAAGCGCTCTGCCATCTGGGCGCCAATCTTTGTCTTCAAATCATGGAATGCAGGCAGGCAGTGCAGGAATACTGCCTTCTCGCCGGCATTTTCCATTACCTTCTTATTTACCTGGTAAGGGGATAAATCATGAATTCTCTCCTCCCAGATTTCATCAGGCTCACCCATGGACACCCATACGTCTGTGTAAACAACATCCACGTTCTTGGTACCTGCCTCCACATCGTCGGTCAGGGTAATGCTTCCGCCTGTGGTAGCTGCAATCGCCTTGCACTGCTCTACCAGCTCCGGATTCGGGAAGTACTTGGGGGTGGTGCAGGCGGTGAAATGCATACCCATCTTGGCGCAGGTTACCATAAGAGAGTTTGCCATGTTGTAACGGGCATCACCCATGTAGGTTAAGCGGATGCCGTCCACATGTCCGAAATGCTCCTTGATAGTCAATAAATCTGCGATCATCTGGGTAGGATGGAATTCATTGGTCAGACCGTTCCATACGGGCACCTTGGAGTACTTTGCAAGCTCCTCCACGATTTCCTGCCCATAACCTCTGTATTCAATGCCCTCGTACATCCCTGCAAGAACGCGGGCGGTATCTGCGATGCTTTCCTTCTTACCAATCTGGGATACAGTAGGATCCAGATAGGTGCAGCCCATTCCGAGGTCATGAGCAGCTACTTCAAATGCACAACGGGTACGCGTACTGGTCTTCTCAAAGATCAGTGCAACATTCTTGCCGCGAAGGGTATCTACGGGAATTCCCTTTTTCTTCTTATCCTTCAGTTCTGCAGCCAGATCTACCAGATATGTAATCTCCTCCGGTGTAAAGTCCAAAAGCTTTAAAAAATCACGTCCCTTTAAATCTACCATGTTATCCTCCTTATATGACAGCCGCACCCTTCTGTTCCGGGCGGAGCCGGTTGCTTCGCAATGTCGCTCCCTACCAAAAGGAAACAGTCCACTCATTATAACCATAATATACTTTATTCCGCATAAAAATTCAAGGGCGGTTTCAGAATCCCCACGGTGGAATTTTGCTGTTCTCTTACTCACAAAAACTTCCTGCTTCGCAGGATCGCCGCGAGGCGGCTTCTGTTTTTGTTTCGTATACGCTCGGGCAAAAACAAATACCTCCTTCGGAGGTGCTTGTTTTTGTTCCTCGCTATACGAAAACCGGGTGGGAATTCTCCCACCCGGTCGTAAAGTATATTATACTTATTTACTAACTGTCTCCTTGAAAGCGGCTGCAACACTTGCAATACCCTGAAGCTCGGAAGGAATCAGAATGGTAGTAGCCTTGCCGTCTGCCACCTTCTCAAATGCCTCTAAGCTCTTCATCTTCAATACTGCCTCGTCAGCGCCTGCTTCCTTCAGCATACGGATACCGTCTGCATTTGCCTGCTGTACCTTAAGGATTGCTTCTGCCTGACCTTCTGCCTCACGAATCATCTTTTCCTTCTCAGCTTCTGCGCGAAGGATAGCGGATTCCTTATCAGCCTGTGCACGTAAGATTGCGGATTCCTTCTCACCTTCTGCGGAAAGAATGCTTGCCTTCTTCTCACCTTCTGCACGGGTAACAGCCTCACGTCTTTCACGCTCTGCCTTCATCTGCTTCTCCATTGCGTTCTGGATTTCAGCAGGAGGAATAATATTCTTCAGCTCTACACGGTTTACCTTGATACCCCAGGGATCGGTTGCAATATCCAGTGCTGCACGCATCTTAGTATTGATGGTCTCACGGGAGGTAAGGGTCTGGTCCAACTCCAGATCACCGATGATATTACGAAGTGTGGTTGCGGTCAGGTTCTCGATAGCCATCATGGGATTCTCAACACCGTAGGTAAACAGCTTGGGATCGGTAATCTGATAGAATACTACGGTATCGATTCTCATGGTTACGTTATCCTTGGTAATAACGGGCTGAGGAGGGAAGTCCGCTACCTGTTCCTTTAAGTTCACCTTTCTGGCAACACGATCAAAGATTGGAGCCTTGATGTGGAATCCAACGGACCAGGTACCTTGGTAAGCACCCAGACGTTCTATAACGTATGCCTGAGCCTGAGGAACAATCTTGATACATGATACTAAAATGATGAAAATAATAACGAAAAATAAAATAATTAAATATGGCATGCTATACCTCTTTCTGTGCTGATATGTGCAGCACTCACTTTTTTTAACCCCACTTTGCGTAAGGCTACTTACTAATTCATCGGCTTTACCACCAGCTTTACACCGCTGATTGCCATAATCTGAACCACTGTGCCTGCAGCAATCCTGGAATCATCCATGCTTCTGGCACTCCATTCCTGACCGTTCACAGTGACCTGTCCGCAATTCTGAAGGTTATCAATGTCAGTAGTTACAATTGCCTGCCGTCCTACAAGACTTTCAGCATTGGTTCTCACTCTGTCTTTGTTAAAATACTTTACCGCTACCGGTCTGGTGAACACAAGCAATAACACGCTCACCAACAGAAACGCGATAATCTGCACTGCCAGGGGAAGATGAATTGCCGAAGCCAACACAGCAATCAATGCGCCACCTGCGAACCATATGGTAGTCAATCCCATGGTGGCTATCTCAATCAGTATTGCGACAATCATAATACCCAGCCATACCATTGTTTCCATATCTCTCACCTCCGTACTGTTAAACGTGAAAACCCACGGTGTGTTTGTTTCGTTCTTCACCGTAAGAACAGTTTACTACAGATTATGTTTTCAATCAATCATTTTATTCGCACGTTATAGACCTTTATCGTTCAAAAAAACAGCATTGCTAAAATGCAATGCTGTTCTTGACATTAATAAAATACATGATTTCCGATCACCAGACCGTCACGGCCGTTGTTCCTACGGAAGAATAATCTGTCTCCTACGTTGCTGTTACCCGACAAAGCTTCCTTCGCCGCCTTATAGCAGCTCTCATAAATCTTTCCGGATTCAAGCAGTCGATCCAGCTTACCGGTCATTGCGGGGGTAAACTGTCCCGGAGAATAAATGACACCGGAAATGGAGTTTGGAAATGCCTTGCTTCTCACACGGTTCATAACAACCGCACCTACTGCCATCTGTCCCTCGTAGGGTTCTCCTCCGGCTTCACAGTGAATCAATGCCGCCAGCAGCTTTATGGTGTCCTCATCCGTGTCAACTGCACTATATTTCTTATGACGGGCTTTTTCCGCTTCGACAGCCTGTCTGTTGCGAATCTCTTCAAGGGTCTCACCGGTACCGATTTTAAAATTCAGAATTGCAAATTCTTTCGCGATATATCCGGTCTGTCCGTCATATACAATCTGCAGCCACTCATCGCCATCTTCGGTAACCTCCACCATTTCACCCTGCGGAAGCAGTCTCAACACCTCAGCATCCATGCTTGTTTCCTTGCGGACACGCAGGCTCTCGGTATTTACGGTAGCAAGAAGCTTGCCCACATCGTTTGCAAGAGCTTCTGCCTCTTTTCCAAACAACAGATACTGGTCACTGCACCAGCCGATTACATTACCGGACTGCAGCTTGGTCCAGCCGTCCTTACGCTCCAGAATGACACCGCCGCAATGCTTGTAAAGGATACCAACGCGCTCATACTGTTCGCCGGGGCCGCTTCTGATATTCAAAGTACCCTTGATGTTGGCCATTACCAGAGAAGATTCCTCTTCCTCAGAAAAATCAAACAATAAATCAAGATTTAAGCTTTGTGCCGTCTCCTGAATGAGATCGGATGCGCTAAGGGATTCGGGCT
>CALYSH010000044.1 GCA_945485625.1 uncultured Lachnospiraceae bacterium
AATCTTTCCTGCTACTCCGACACTCCCGGCGAGAGCTTCCAGACCTACACCAATCCCAAGTTTGCTGCGGAAGGCGGCTACTCCAAGGTTGCTGAGTCTGTCATGGTTGCAACTCTGTTCACCTATACCGGTCCCAACTATGTTGCAATCTTAAAGCACTTAGGCAAGGAGGATGAAGCAGCAGCTGCTCAGAAAGCAATTGACGACATGAAGAAGAACATCATGGAGTCTGCATGGGACGGCGACTGGTTCTTACGTGCATATGATGCAAACGGCGAGAAAATGGGTTCCAAGGAATGTGAAGAGGGCCAGATTTTCATCGAGCCCCAGGGCTTTGCAATTATGTCCGATATCGACGAGGAAGCTACGAAGAAGACTCTGGCTGCAATCGACGAGAGATTGAATACCGAGCACGGTCTTGTACTGAACAACCCCGCATTCTCCAAATACTACATCCAGTATGGTGAGATCTCAACCTATCCCGGCGGTTACAAGGAGAACGCAGGTATCTTTACTCATAATAATGCATGGATTATCTGTGCAGCTGCTTACGCAGGTCAGGGTGATCAGGCATTTAAGTATTACTCCGAAATTGCTCCCGCATTTACTGAGGAGACCTCTGATTTACATAAGACCGAGCCTTATGTATACGGTCAGATGATCGGCGGTAAGGACGCAGGTTCCGATATCGGTAAGCCCGGCAACCACTTCGGTCAGGGCAAGAACTCCTGGTTAACCGGTACTGCTGCCTGGAACATGGTAGCTATCTCCCAGTACATTCTGGGCATCGCTCCCGACTTCGACGGTCTTCGCATTGACCCGTCCATTCCTGCTTCCTGGGACGGTCTGAAGGCAACCCGTCAGTTCCGTGGTGCTTCTTACGACATTAAGGTTTCCAATCCCAATCATATCTGCAAGGGTATCCGGAGCATTACCGTAGACGGCAATGCAATCGAAGGAAATATCCTTCCGGTATTTGGCGATGGAAAGACCCACAGTGTTGATGTAATCATGGGATGAGCTTTCAAATAACAGACAAAAATAAGCCGGGATGATTTCCGAGAGGATTTCATCCGGTCCTTTCATTTTGTTTACCATTTTCGTACAGGACATGACTGCTTCTCCACAGCCGCCCGCAGTTCCACATAACAGCCACAATGCCTGCACATACCGGCCAGCAGCATATCGCACTCCTTACAAGTGCTCAGGCGATTCTCGTACAATTCCTCAGGGGTTCTCTCCTGTGCATCAATCTGATCCAGATACTGTTGCAGATTGATATACTCTCCTGCCTGCTCAGCCATCTCCCGCATGAGGCATCTGACACATTTTCGGTTTTCCAATTTTTCTGCCTCCGATTCGTCTCTTACCGTTTGTTGGAACGTCTCCAGATATTTCTCTCCTGCGCCTCCCGAATCAGTTCCTCCCTGAAGTCCGGATGGGCAATGGAAATCAGCGCCTCCGCCCTCTCCCAGGTCGAACGGCCTTCCAGGTTAATGACACCATACTCGGTCGCCAGGAAATAAACCTGGCTTCTGGGGGAAGTGATAATATCTCCGTTAAACTGGGGCTTTATTCTGGAATGAAGCACCCCGTTCCGGTCTCTGTGTGTGGAACTCATACAGATAAAAGCCTTTCCTCCTCTGGATGCGGATGCACCGATAAGGAAGTCCAGTTGTCCTCCGGTACCGCTAATCTGTCTGGAGCTGGCACTTTCCGCCGCTACCTGACCATACAAATCCACTGCCACACAGCTGTTGATGGATACCATATTATCAATCTGCGCAATCACACTGGGACGGTTTACATACTCCAGCGGATACGCCGCAATCCCATGATTGTCATCCAACCATTCATACAACTCCTTCGAGCCCATTGCACAGCCGAAAACGCCCTTTCCACGGTCAATATTCTTACATTTATTGGTGAGTTTTCCTGCATTATGCAGGCTCAAATACGCGTCTGTACAAAACTCCGTATGCATTCCCAGATTCTTTAAATCAGATAATGCAATCATCTCTCCCAAGGCGTTTGGCATACTGCCGATTCCAAGCTGTAATGTAGCCCCGTCCACCAGATAAGGAATAATATTCTCCGCAATCTTCCGGTCAATCTCGGTGGGAACTGCCGGTTTTGTATAATCAAAGGGCTCGTGGAAGCCTTCCACAATATAATCTACCTCAGAAATGTGAATGCACTCGTCATACCCTCCGTGAATCTTGGGCATGTTCTCATTAACCTCCACAATCACAATATCTGCCTTACGGGCAATGGGTGCCGCTACACCGGTATTCACCGAAAAATTAAAGTATCCATGCTTATCCATGGGGGACACACTGACCATCACCACATTCACATGCAGGAAAAACTCATAATATGCCGCATTATTGTGAAACACCATAGGAATATAATAACAAAGACCTCTGTCGCTGAGTTTACGCTCATATGAAGATAAATGCCAGCTATGATAAATAAAGTGCTCCTGACTTTCATCGCATTCCGCTACACATACGGGCCCGGAAATCAAATTGCCGCGAATCTTCACATCAAACAGTTCGTCCCGTCGTTTTGCCAGCGCCTGATCCAGCAAAATAGGTTTGCCGAGACTACTGGTATAATCCACCCAGTCACCGCTCTTGACCACCTTGACGGCCTCTTCGGGTGTGCGAAGCTTCTCCTTATATTCCCCAAGAAAATCCTTCAGCATATCGGTCCTCCTTTTTCTTCTACCCCGCAGACAGATAGTCCCGGCTTCTATCCCGGCACGAATATTCTGCTGCCTTTTTATTATTCTACCATGTGTCACTCCAAAAACAAATGCCTTTTTCAAATATTTATGAAACGGACCTCGGCATTGCACCGACCGCAGCGAAGCGTAGACCGAACCCCGGGTACAAAGACATGGCACATGCTACGTGCGTTAGAGGGTGCACGAGGTCCGGGGGACCTCGGCATTGCACCGACCGCAGCGTAGCGTAGACCGAACCCCGGGTTCGAAGACGCAGCGGACGCTGCAAAATAAAAAGGAGAGGTGCTTTAGCATCTCTCCTTTTTTATTTTATAACGTGCGTTAGAGGATTCGAACCCCCGACCTTTTGGTCCGTAGCCAAACGCTCTATCCAGCTGAGCTAAACGCACATCCAACCATTGCATCACCTGCAACATTGAATATAATACATGCTTTTCCATGAAATGTCAAGCCTATTTTGTTATTTCTTTATTTTTCCTCCACACTAATTTTTTGAAGGATATGTATCAACAATTCTTCTACGGAAGACACAATAGCCAGCCCGCAAATCATCCATCCGTATGCTACAATAACCGGGGTTTCCAGTACATACGGAAGCAGAAATACACCGGCCCCGGTCAGCTTGTTCCATTTTGTATGCAGAGAAGCCATGCAATGATTTTTGAGTGCCGTTATCGCATAGGAAACCAATCGAATCAACAAAATACCTGCCACTACATACCAGATTACCTTCGGAAGTTCCTCGTACAGTATAGGGAAAAATCGAATTAACATAGTTCCGTAAAACAATAAGTCAGCCACACTGTCCAGTTTTGCTCCAAAGCTGCTGGCCAAGCCGTATTTCCGTGCAACCCATCCATCCAAAACATCCGTAATACCTGCAATCGAATAAATGATAAAGAAAAGCAGTGTTCTCGGGCTTATCATCCACAACATCAGCGACGCACCCATTCGTACCACTGTTATCGAATCTGCAACGTTCCATTTATGTTCTTTCATAATCTCAATACTTTCCCTGTTTCTGTTTTACTACCGCTTTCGGGTGAAAACATTTCTCCAAAAATTATTATAGACATAATCAGAAAAATAGCAACCCTCCCCTGAGGAAGAGTTACTATTTTTCTATTGCGGCTATTCAATACATTCTTATTTCAATTAAAAAGATTCCTGAAGCTTTTTCGCACTGACATCCAATTCCTGAACAATCTGACTGACGGTTTGAACCAGATTGGCATTCTCTTCACAGGAATCAAAGGTTTCGCTGGCATGGGCAGATACCTCTTCCGTAATCGCAGAGATGGTCTGAATCTTATCCACAATTTCATTGTTCGCTTTCTCCAGACCTTCCAATACCTCCGTAAGCTCTGCAGCTCGAACTCCGATATTCTCGGTTTCACTGGCAATACCCATAAAATGCTCTTTCACTATCCTGGTACTCTCCGCATTCTGGCGGTTACTCTCCGTTACTGTTTCTACGGCAGACGCCACATCCACCAATTCCTGATTGATATTCTCAATCATTTCCGTAATATTCACAGTAGCTATCTTTGTCTGACTCGCCAGCCCGGAAATCTGCTCTGCGACAACTGCAAAGCCGCGACCTGCTTCCCCAGCTCTGGCAGCCTCAATACTTGCGTTCAACGCCAGCATACCGGTACTGTTTGCAATACTGGTGATGGTCTCGATAATGGTATTCATCCGGGCAGTATACTCTTTCAGTTCTTCCATTTGTTGCATCATCAAATCATTTGCATGCATGGACTTCTCCACCTGCCGTGACAGCTCATCCATACCCTTTGCACCGGCTTCCACCAGTCCGGCGGCCTTCCGGGTATTCTCATTCATTCCGTCAGCCACACTTTGTACTGCCTTAATATGTCCCTGAATGCTCTCCGTCTGCTGAAGCTGCTCCTGCACAGAATCCGCTGTTTCTGTACTGCCCACGGACACCTCCCCCATGGACTCATGAATCTGCTGCATGGACTCACCCAGTAGCTCCATCTTTTCGTTTGCCTTCCGGATGCCGGAAATCATATTCCCCGCTACATCCAGGGTATTTTCCAACAGGCTGTCCGTACGTTGCTTCTGCTCATTCACCAATCGCAGTTTTTCCTCATTCACCTTTTTGGTAACCAGAGTTGCCAGGGTCATATACAGGGCGGTAACCACGGAAACCAGTACCCGGATTTCCACATCCGGAATCTCTTCCTTTTCAAAGCCCTGTGTAACTGCAATATATACTACATCCGCCAGATTAATCGCGGTTGCCGCCACCCCGATACGAATACATAATTTTACATCCGAATACAGGGCTACCATAATAAACATGGGAAAAACATATGTAAAGGGCAGGATACTGTGGGTCGTGAACACCGCTACCAGATAAAGCAGTCCATACGTTACACTGATGATATGCTTCAGCTTTTCATTTTCGGCATCCGCCTTAAGAATCAGATATTCCACAGTAATGGGAACCAGAGTCAGGGCTGCGATCATCAAAGTATATTGCCAGCTCCGATCCTTCTTGAAGAACTCTGCCAGATAAGTAACAAAGATAATGATACAGAGAATGGCATGGGTTAAATAAACGGTTTTGTTTATGTATGCTTTCGAAGTATTTTTCATAACATTTTCTCCTTCTGTTTCCGAACACAGCCCATTTCCACAAAATTTCACATGGTTCTGAACAATTGTATTCCTTTTGAGCATTGTAACATATTTCCATAAAAAATGGTATGTTTTTTTGCAGGATTATGCTATACTACCTATGATATATAGCAGAAAAGAACTTTTTAATCGGGAGGTATCCGCGATATGCTGGAATTACAAAACCTGTCCTTTCAGGTAGAAGGCCAGGATTCCAATACAAAAGAAATCATAAAGAATATTAACCTGACTCTGGAGGATCACACCTTTACAGCGATTACCGGTCCAAACGGAGGTGGCAAATCCACGTTAGCCAAACTGATTATGGGCATTGAAAAGCCCACCTCCGGTAAAATCATTTTTGACGGAACCGACATTACCAACATGGATGTTTCCGAACGTGCCCGGCTTGGAATCAGCTTTGCCTTCCAGCAGCCCGTTCGCTTTAAAGGCATTAAGGTAAAGGACCTGATTACCCTGGCTTCCAGGGACAAGCTGTCCACTGCAGGCGCATGTGAATTTCTCTCCAAGGTGGGTCTGTGCGCCAGAGATTATATCAATCGCGAAGTAGATGCCAGTCTCTCCGGCGGAGAATTGAAACGTATTGAAATTGCTACAATCATTGCAAGAAATACTCCTCTTTCCGTATTCGATGAGCCGGAAGCGGGTATTGATTTGTGGAGCTTCAGCAACCTGATTAAGGTTTTTGAAGAGATGCATGATAAAAAGGAAAATTCCCTGATTATTATCTCCCATCAGGAGCGAATCTTAAATATTGCAGATGAGATTGTAGTCATCGCCGACGGAGCTGTAAAGGCAAGGGGCAAAAAGTCCGACATCCTGCCGGAGCTCCTGGATACCAACGGCGGCTGTCGGTTTTATCAATAATTTGAAATGGAGAAATACTATGGATCAGATACAGAAAACTCTGCTGGAGGAAGTGGCAGGCCTTCATGAGGTTCCAAGCGGTGCCTACAATATCCGCGCCAACGGCGAAAGTGCCGGACGCAACACCACTGCCAACATTGATATCGTTACCAAGGAAGACAAGCCGGGTATTGATATCATTATAAAACCCGGCACAAAGAAGGAAAGTGTACACATTCCGGTGGTTTTGAGCCAGTCCGGGTTAAAGGAAATGGTTTATAATGACTTTTTTATCGGAGAGGACTGTGACGTGACCATCGTAGCCGGCTGCGGCATTCACAACAGCGGCGATCAGGAAAGCCGTCACGATGGCATCCACTCCTTTTTCATCGGAAAGCGTTCCCGCGTGAAATACGTAGAAAAGCATTACGGCTCCGGAGACGGTCGGGGCGAGCGCATTATGAATCCCCAGACCATCGTTCATATGGATGAGGACAGCTACATGGAGATGGAGACCGTTCAGATCCGTGGCGTGGATTCCACCAAACGCTCCACTACAGCAGATTTAAAGGACCGCGCCAAGCTGGTCATTACAGAACGTCTCATGACCCATGGCTCCCAGTATGCAGAATCCGACTTCCGGGTGGACTTAAACGGTGCCGACTCCAGCGCCAACCTGATTTCCAGAGCGGTCGCAAAAGAAGATTCCAAACAACTTTTTGTGGCAAAGATTAACGGAAACAATCGCTGTGCCGGTCACTCCGAATGCGACGCCATCATCATGGATCATGCACAGATTCGCGCCATCCCGGAGATTGCCGCAAACGACCTGGATGCCGCCCTGATTCACGAGGCTGCCATCGGTAAGATTGCCGGAGAACAAATCATCAAACTGATGACTCTGGGTCTTACGGAAGCCGAAGCCGAAGAACAGATTATTAACGGATTCCTAAAATAAGCGAAACGATTCAGAACCACATTTGCAAAAAAAGCCGGCTGGAAAACCAGCCGGCTTTTCTTTATCTCTTTTCCATATGTCCCAAAGCAGTTAGTATTTCATTTTCTTCGAAAGGCTTTGTGATAAAGTCATCTGCTCCACGCTTCAGCGCTTCTACCATTTTTTCCTTCTGTCCTGCTGCAGTTACCATAATGACCTTTGCATCCGGATTCTCATGCTTGATCAGGCTTAAGGATTCAATACCATCCATCTGGGGCATTGTAATATCCATGGTCACAATATCGGGTTTTAATTCCTTATACCGCAGGAAACCAATTTCCCCATTCTCGGCTTCCCCCACAACGGTATATCCGTTACTCTCTATCAGATTGCGAAGTATTCTCCTGGAAGTTCTGGAGTCATCTACGATTAATACAGTTGCCATAACAGTCCTCCTATGCATATCTGGTAATCAGGAAATAGAATAATCTGCTTCCTACATATACCGGTACTTTACAAGCCTTTGCCTCGGGAAGATCCACTCCATTCATGCTATATTCCTGGGGAAGAAGTTCCCAGAAGCTACCATCCTTGCTCTCTGCGGTAGCAAATAATCCGTTCACACAGTTCAAAAGCTCACCTGCAGAATCCAAGGCGTCCTCATCCAACTCACCAAACTCCATCTTACCATATACAGAAGTGGTAACCAATAAACCATCGGTTCCTTCCATTACAGAATCAATCAAGGTACCGTTTCCCTGCATCCTCTGGATAGCAAGTACCTTACAATCGCAGGTATTTACAACCTCAGCCCTGCCCACAGAAGTGTGTCTGTCAACCAGACGAATCATTGAACGAACAAACAGGGATACCAGCTGTTCATATTCCTTACATTCATCCGGTAACATGAACGGCACAATACGCTCCACCTCATCACTGCGGATAGCTTCCAGCTCGGTCATGCTGAGGCCATTATCCTTCCGAAACTGTTCCCAGAGACCATCTGTCTCCTCCAAAGTGCAGACACCTTCATCAATCAGTGCCTGTACAAATGCCAGTGCGGCATTTCCCTGGTACTTTAAGAGCTTGGAGACCTGCTCCTCAGTCAAATACCCCTTTTCCACTGCAATATCACCAAAACGCTTGTCCATAGTTGCCTGCAGGCGATTCACTTCTTCTGCCTGCTTTAAGGACATAAAGCCTTCTGCTACCGCAATCAATCCCAGCTTCACGCGTACCGAATCCATCTTTTCCACGATAGTGTCCAACTGGACATCCGTTATTCTGCCCGAGGAAACCAGGTATCTTCCAAATATGTATTCTACCATCTATTCTCTCCTTTTTCATCAAGTATCATAGAGCTGATTACCCCTGTATTATATATAAATTTCACAAAAAAGTCAATAAAAGCACACTGTTTTTGTGCTATTTTCTGACATTTCAAGTTCCTTATCTGAGAAATTCCCTGCCTCTCCTGCTTCCGCTTTTAAATCAATGCTGTACTGAAGTAACGCTCTGCACGGTCTGCCAGGACAGTGGC
>CALYSH010000045.1 GCA_945485625.1 uncultured Lachnospiraceae bacterium
AACGCTCCGCGAGGATGCGCACTCGCGCGAGTTGAAATATGTCGCATGTGCGACCGCGCTCGGCGCGAGAGTTTCGCAAGCGAAACTCTTTGTTCGTGAGCGCTTTTGCAGGTGAACAACTTTGCAATATAAATCGTATGCAGGACAAGATAAGACATTGTTTTTTGAGGAGAGAAGTTTCATAATCATGATAAGACTTGGTGTAGGGCACCATTTCAAGGGAGTATAAATGACATGGTAAAGGATTTAACCAAGGGCTCGCCCATGAAGCTGATTCTGGGTTTCGCAGTCCCGCTTCTGTTTGGTTTCTTGTTTCAGCAGTTTTATAATGTGGTGGATTCCATAATTGTAGGAAAAACACTGGGACCGGGTCCGCTGGCTTCCGTGGGAGTGACAGGGTCCATCAACTTTTTGATTATTGGCTTCTGCATGGGGTGCTGTAATGGCTTTGCCATACCTCTGTCCCATAAATTCGGAGCGGGGGATTATGCCGGACTGCGAAGGTTTGTAGCCAACTGCGTATATTTGTGCTGCGGATTTGCGGTGGTGATTACCATACTTACTACCCTTTATTGTCGGGATATTCTGGTTCTGATGAAAACACCGGAGGACATTATTGACGGAGCCTATCATTATATCTGGGTGATTTTCTTAGGCATTCCGGTGACTTTTCTGTACAACATGGTTTCTGCCATTATCCGCGCTCTGGGCGACAGCAGGACGCCGGTGTATTTCCTTGTGATGTCCTCTGTAATCAATATCGGGCTGGATCTGTTATTCATCTGTGTGTTCTCCCTGGGAGTGGCCGGGGCAGCCTGGGCTACCGTGATTGCCCAGACTATTGCAGGAATATCCTGCCTCCTGTTTATGATTCGAAAGTATGAGATTCTACACCTTCAGAAGGCTGAATGGAAGGCAGACTCCAATCTGATGCTGACTCTTTGCAGCATGGGGGTTCCCATGGGGCTTCAGTATTCCATTACGGCTATCGGAAGCGTGATTTTACAGAGTGCTACCAATACCTTGGGCTCCATGGCGGTAGCGGCAGTTACTGCCGGAAACCGCGTGTCCAGCTTCCTGGCGACTCCCTTTGATGCCCTTGGGTCAACCATGGCAACCTATGGTGGTCAGAATGTGGGCGCCGGAAAATTGGACCGTATCGGTACAGGCCTAAAGTCTGCTATTGTGCTGGGAGCCGGTTATTCTGCCATTGCTTTTGTACTTTGCTTTTTTGGGGGAGCAAAGCTGGCACAGTTGTTCTTGAATCCGGAAGAAATGGAGGTCATCGGGAATGTGCATTTCTACCTGATCTGCTTTACAGCCTTTTATTTCCCGCTGGCGCTTGTGAATATTATCCGATTCATGATTCAGGGTATGGGATATCCCACCTTTGCCATTCTGGCCGGTGTGTTTGAGATGATTGCAAGGGCGGCCGCAGGTATTTTCCTGGTACCGAGAGTGGGCTTTCTGGGTTCCTGCCTGGGCAGTCCCCTGGCGTGGATTCTGGCGGACTGCTTCCTGATTCCGGCGTATTTCCATGTGAAGAAAAAAACGGCAGTAAAGCTTCAGAAACAGGGTGAAATCCTTTTATAGGGTTTGATTCTTCCGCAAAAGGAAGTATAATAATGGTAATTGTTCAGAATCGTAACCGGCATTTACAGTATGTGTATTGGTATGGTTCTGATTGATGCAATCATGTCATAAAAATGTAGGAGGGCTTAAAATGGCAAAAATGTATGTAAATCCGGGAATGAAGAAGGGACATATCAACCCGGAGCTGCAGGGGCATTTCTCAGAGCATCTGGGAAGATGTATTTATGGCGGTCTGTATGTGGGAGAAAATTCTGACATCCCCAATACAAACGGCATGCGAAATGATGTGGTAGAGGCGCTGAAGGAGATTCAGATTCCGGTGCTTCGCTGGCCGGGAGGATGCTTTGCGGATGAGTATCACTGGAGAGATGGAATCGGTCCCAAAGAGAAGAGAAAGAAAATGATCAATACCCACTGGGGCGGTGTAGTAGAGGACAACAGCTTCGGTACCCATGAATTCATGGAGCTGTGCAGGCAGCTTGGCTGCAAGGCTTATGTGAACGGTAATGTGGGAAGCGGAACCGTCCAGGAAATGAGCGAGTGGGTGGAGTACATGACCTTTGAGGGTGTGTCCCCTATGGCGGATCTGCGTAAGGAAAACGGCCATGAGGCACCCTGGGAGGTGGCCTATTTTGGTGTGGGTAATGAGAACTGGGGCTGCGGCGGCAATATGCGTCCCGAGTATTACGGGGATCTGTACCGCAGATACCAGACCTATGTGAGAAATTATAATGGGGATAAGCCCATATATAAGATTTGTTGCGGTGCAAACGCAGACGATTATGAATGGACGGAGCGAGTACTGGCTACCACCTTTGATCATGGAAATGGCTTTATGAACGGATTGTCCCTGCATTACTATACAGTACCCTTCGGAAACTGGGCGGATAAGGGAGCCGCCACCAGGTTTGACGAGGAAGCTTATTACAATACCATGGCAGGAACCATGAAGATGGATACTCTGATCAGACGTCACGGTGCGATTATGGACAAATATGACCCGGACAAGAAGATTGGCATGATTGTAGATGAGTGGGGTACCTGGTACAACGTGGAAGAGGGTACCAATCCGGGCTTCCTGTATCAGCAGAATACCATGAGAGATGCTATGGTAGCAGGAATTAACCTGAATATCTTCAACAAGCACTGTGACAGGGTAAAGATGGCTAATATTGCACAGACCGTAAATGTGCTGCAGTCCGTTCTTCTCACGGAAGGGGACAAGATGGTAAAGACCCCCACCTGGCATGTATTCAATCTGTACAAGCATCATCAGGGAAATGACCTGGTAGAGTCCTCCATTGACAGTACGGTAATCGGTACGGAAGAGAATAAGGTACTGAACCTGACCGAGTCCGTATCTATGGACGGGGATGGAAAGCTTCATATCACTGTCACCAATGTAGCCCTGGATCAGGCAGAAACAGTGAACTGTATCCTGATGGATGCATCGGTAAAGTCCGCAAAGGGCATGGTTCTGACGGACAAAATGGATGCACACAATACCTTCGAAGCCCCGAATGCGGTGGAAACAAAGGAATTGACCGATATTCAGTGGAAGGACGGTCAGCTTACCTTTACCGTTCCTCCCTGCGGTGTGGTATATATTGAAGCAGAGATGGAGTAATTATCTGAAATGATCTGATAAGAAGAAAAAATCAGGACGTGTTAGAATTAGTTTTCTGACACGTCCTGATCTGCTGCTACGGCAGAAACAACGGATGCTACTACGGCAATGATGACTGCAATGATAATGATCAACAGCCCGCCCGCTAATAAAAGAAACATGGGAATCACCCTTCCTCTCGATTCAAAAGTATTATTCGTAAATAATATTATACCACCTTTCCGGGAAAGTACAAGTAAAAGGTTCTTGACAATTCGTTTTGTTTGGCGTATTGTATCAATTACAAACCATTCTATTTTCTTTGGTCGCTTCGACCAAATTTTTCCAACTGTTTAAATGAATTGAATAAGGAGGGATGCCATTGCGCGATGATGTGCAGGACAAAGACCGTCTGCCTGTTCTTCAGGAGCTGGTGAATGATTATATTACCCAAAAGCAGTCTGTTTTGCTACAGGTAAAGAAGGGTCAGATGTCCAGAGAGGATTTTATGGAGGAGGTGAAGCACCATGTAGAGCACTACTATGAGCTTTCCAGGGCGCAGAAGCAGGCTCTGTTGGACGAGTTTGAACAGTATGTGTTTGGCTATTCCATTTTGTCGCCCTTGATTGACGATCCGGAGGTTTCCGATATCCGGGTGGTGTCATATGACAACATCCGCGTCAAGAGGAAGGGGGTCAGGATGGATAGCGGTGTCAGCTTTTCCGGACCAAAGGAATACCGGCAATTTGTTGATTACGTTGCTACCAAAAATCAGGTCAATATTTCAAATCTTAACGCAATTCAAAGATTCACCGATCAGGATTCACATCCGGATTTTATTCTTCGTTTTACTGTTTCCATGCCGTTAGTGAATACCATACAGGAGCCCTATCTCTGTATCCGGAAGGTGCCAAAATCCTTTCCGCAGATGGGGGAGCTCATCCGGCGGGAGATGCTTGACCGGGATACGGCGGAGCTGCTGGTGCAGCGGTTCCGGGAGGGCTCTACCTTAATCTGCGGGGGGAATTCCTCCGGAAAAACGACTCTGTTAAATGCATTGAAGGAAACTCTGCCCGATGATATGGCAGTGTTGGTAATCCAGCAGGCGGACGAACTGACCACAAGGTTCCATCCGGATATGATGTTTTTACATTCTCTTCCGGGAACCGGAGAAAGCAGGGTGAATTACGACCTGAAGGATATCAGTATCGCCGGACTGACCATGGATGTGGACTTTTTCATCATCGGTGAGGTGAAAGGGGCAGAAGCTATGTATCTGCTCAATGCAGCCTATACCGGACAGATCTGCGCCGCCACCATTCATGCCCCTTCTGCAGACCGGGCGCCGGATAAGCTGGTGGACTATGCCATGTATGAGAGCCGATATTCCAGGGATGAACTGATGAAGATGATGGACTGCTTTCATACGTTGATTTTCATGGAGCACTACAAGGTGAAGCAGATCTTTTCCTGTGAAGGATACAGCAGAGAGCAGAAAAGCCTGTTGTACAAAAAATTGTACCAGGGAGGTGGAAGATGAAGCCGGCTATATTTTTGTTGCTGCAGATTGCCTTCGGGATGCTGTTTGCCCGGATGGCCCGGCAAAGACTTGTGTTCCGGATGCTTATGAAAACCAAAAGAGGTCTGGAGGATGCTGCAAGAAAGCGGCTTTTGCTGCGTCGGGGGCAGCTGATGGATCTGAAACGAAAAGAGAATATATGGTTAAGACTGGAGCGGGAGCTTGTTTACAGTGGATTATCCAGACGCTTTCCTCTGCTTACACCGGAGTTGTTTCTGGTAGGGAATCTGTTTCTGGCAGCGGCAGTTTTTTTGGGCTGTTTGTCCCTGCTTGGGTGGAAAGCGGCAATTTGTGCCTCGATTTTTCCGGTATTGCCTGAGATGATTTTTTTTCAGCTGTCAAAGAGCATTCAGAACAGGAGGGTGGAGAAGCAACTGTTAAAATTACTGGATTTCATGGGGAATTACAGTATAACCGGGGGAGAGATTACCGGTGTATTTCTGCAGGTCAGTCGTTATCTGGAGGAACCGTTAAGAGGTGTGCTGGAGGAAGGCTGTTACGAGGCCCAGATGACCGGTGATGTGTCGTTGGCGTTATTATCCATGTCAGAACAGATTGCACATCCCCAGTTTCAGGAATTGATGAGAAACCTGGAAATCAGCCTGCGCTACAGTGCGGATTTGAAGGTGCTGGTAAACCATAGCAGAAGGAGTGTGCGGGAGTATATCCGCGCCTCCGGTGAACAGAAAACCATGCTGCAGGAGGCAGGTATCAATATGCTGTTATTGCTGGGCATGTCCATGTTTTCGGTATTTTGTGTCAGCCGCCTTATTGGAACACCGATTGCGGAAATCCTGTTTGGAGGGTTGCTGAGTAAGCTGGCAGTGGGAGTGATAGGCTTTATTTTCTGCCTGTTTGCAGGGAAGATTTTGAAATTGAGTACATAGGGGGGATTCATGGAACAAAAAGTAGATGCATTTCTAAATCGATATGTGTGGTACCGGGACTTAAATTTGTGGCTTCGAAAAAACGGAGCCCGATTCCATTTTGGAGAGAAAATGAATGGTTTGCGATATGTTTTTTTGTGTGTACTGTTATCTGCTGCAGGCGTAGGGGGACTATGGAACTTAGGCCCCGGAGAGGCTGTGGTGGGAGGTACTGTTTTGCTCTTGCTGCCCCACTTTCTGGTGATGTATTTAAACCGTCAGGATAATACAAAGTTGTTGCCGGAGTTAAAGCTTTTGTACCATGGGCTGGAAATCCAGATTCGGGCGGGAGTTTACGTGACGGATGCTTTGACGGAGATGTACGCCTGTGTTCGGGAGAAAAGACTGGGGAAGGCATTGGTGGAATTGGCCGGGGATATTGTGATGCATGGAAATGTGGAGGAGGCCCTGGAGGAGCTTCGCTGCAAATTTGATAACAGCTATATTGATTCCCTGTGCATGATTGTACTGCAGACTCTGGAATCCGGACAGGCTGTGGAGCTTTTAAGTGATCTGACTGAGCAGATTAAGGATATGGAGGCCGCAGTATTCAGTAAAAAGAAAGAGGCACTGAACAGAAGTATTACTTTGTATCAACTGTTGATTTTGGCAGCAGTTTTGGTCATCGTGCTTTTTGCGTGTGTGACCAAAATGTTTGCTTCCGCGTTACATTTCTAGAATTGGGAGGAAAATCAGATGATTCGAAACAAACTGAATAAGCTTTTTGTTGTTATTTTACGGAAGGGATTGGAAAAGGAGAAGGGCATCGACGGTATTTTGGTGACAGTGGGGCTCTGCATTATTGCATTGCTTCTCTGCGTGGTAATGAAGGATTCTCTGGCCACCTTTGTGACCACCATTGTGCAGGAGCTGACGAAGGAGGCGAAGACCATTTTGTCCGGTGTGTCCGGAGCAGGAGTGTTGTTTTGAGAGGTGTGATGTTGGGGCGGAAGGATTCGGGGTCCGTCGGTGATCTATTGGCTGCCGGAATCTGCATTCTTGCCATGTGTTCCGCTATGCTTGGATTTTTTGACTGCATGGAGTTGCTGAAGCAGAAGAACCAGGTATCCCAGGTGGCAAGAGAATACATTCTGCACATGGAAACGGTGGGGTGTCTGACGGCAGAGGATGCGGCGGCCCTTACCGGGAAATTGCAGAGCATAAGAGTAAGTGATGTGGATTTGTCCGGCTCCACCTTTGTCATGGTGGGCTATGGGAATCAGGTTACGCTGCATATTCGGGGAAAGCTTAGGGGGAAGTATGAAATTGATGAAATCAGAGTATCCACGGCGAAGCATTAGTTTCCTTTACCGAAAGGATTGTGGTCAGATTGGATGGAGTGTGGGATTTTTCTTTCTTGTGTATCTCAGTGTTCTAATGTTTGCGATTCTGTCCCTCGAAGAGCTCCGGTTTTCTTCCGATTATCTGGAGGATGCTCTGGCGGCTTCTAATCTGGCATCCGCGATTGTGAATCTGGAGGAGTATGGAATCTCCCATACCCTCCGCCTGACAAAAAAGGAGGAAGCCTATCAAAAGTATGAGACAGCGATAAAGGGAAATCTGAACCTGGACAACGATTGGAATTGTCCCAATCGGAGACTGATTTCCGGAAAGGTCTGTTGTGAAATATATATTATGTATAATGTATACGGTGGTAATGTGGAGATTCTGGAACGAGGCCGGGATGGCGCCTGGAGGCGGACCGAAGGCAGATTGGGAGAAGTAGCTGCGCCCAATGGGGTGAAGGTGGAGCATACAGGGATATACAGTGAAATCAGTTTCCCGGTGAAAAGCTTTTCCGGAATGGAGATCACTGCCAGAAAGGGAAAGCTGGTTGACATTGTAGGAAGATAATAGGAGGGTAAAGTGAGGAAAGAACGTGATCAGAGAGGGGAATACAGGGCAAAGAAAATTGGAGGGAAATTGGTGCTCGGAACCATTTTCCTATCCTTCCTGGCAGCCGGAATTGTATATACGGCTATGATGCAGGCGGAAAAAAAGCTCCTGGACAGCTATGAGAAAGGGACGGTCTATGTAGCAAAGAAAAGGATTTCAAAGGGTGATATTCTGAATGCGGCGCTTTGGCAGGAATGTGTGGAACGCAGAGAAACAGATGCGGCTATTGTTCCTTCCTCCGCAATAACAGGGGCACCGGAAGAGGAGATGGCGGCGCTGTGGTCCATTGAACCGGGAGTCATTCTGACCGGTGGTATGTTTGAAGCGATTCCGGATGTTGTAAAGGATATGAAGGAACCGGTTCTGGCCGGATTTCGGGTGGAAGACATCTATCAGGTGGTTGGAGGAGTCCTGAGAGCAGGAGACCGGATTCATATTTATCGGGTGGATCGGGAAAAGGAAGAAGCAAAGCTTCTATGGAGGGATTTGTATGTTCAAGAGGTTTTTGACAATAACGGGGGACGAATTGCCGGGGAAGACAGAAGTACCTGCGCCCAGAGAATGAATGTGTATCTGGACCGGGAGGATGTGGAGGCCTTCTATCGAGAGCTCTCCATAGGGGAGATTCGTGTGGTGAAGGTATTATAAGGAGAGCGTGTATGAAAAGAATAAACTGTTTTGGAATCGTATGTGCAATCGGAATGGGGTGGCTGACCGCCTGTGGAGGAATGAAGGATTCGACGGAGACATCAGAACAGATTCCCACTTCCCAATATACAATAGCCTGTGAAGAAGAGAAGGAAGTATTATCCGGGGAAGAAAGAAAATCAGAGCAGGCTGCAACGTCAAAGGAAATAACCCGGGAAGGGCAGCCTTCTGAGCCCGCGGAGACATCTGAATTCATTGAAGGTACTGAGCCGACAGAGGCTTCTGAGACAATCGAAACCTCGGAGTTAAGGGAAGCTGCTGAGCATGAGGTGGTTTTGGAACAAACGGAAGCAATGCCGGTCCGCCCCCGGGAAGAACAACCGGTGGACTTAAAACCGGAGGAAACCGAGAGCATTCCGGTGGCGGAAAACCCGGTTGAGCCGTCACAAAATCCGGAGGAGTCGAAAATGAATCCGGCAGAAGCTGC
>CALYSH010000046.1 GCA_945485625.1 uncultured Lachnospiraceae bacterium
TGTTATCATACTCCAGAGTGACGTTGTTGCCAATACCCTCCACATAATTTCCTTTTTGTTTAAAGCTGTCTCCGTAAATCCTGGAGGCATCGCCGGCAAACAATTGACCAAAGGCCTTTTCCTTCTTCACAAATCGGAAGCCCTTGAAATGAACCTTCGCCCGCATGGTAAAGCCAATGCTTACCACTCCCTTGATTCTCCTGGGAAGCGTATAAGTTTCCTCCTGGTAGGTATTCCATATGGAAGGCTTTTGATAAACCAGGGTAGTCAGAATTTCCCGCTTCTCCTGCCCCGGCTCCGAAACCCACACGTCAATGGGGTATTCCTTATCATCCAATGCAAAAACCGGCAGTATCAGCTCATCCGAACCATATTCCCCGAAGTCCACATTATCAAAGAATACACCGCTGAGTCCTTCTCTCGCTGTGGAGATACCCTTTTCATTTCCGTTTCCGATCTCTCCCAGACTTTCCGTAAAGAGCCCTGCAATCACAAGTTCATAAGGATTCAAGCAAGCCTCTCCAAGACCCTGTGCCTCATACTCCAGCTGGGAAATCACAGTCACTTTTCCCTTGGAATCCTGTGCCATACAGCGAACCCGGAACTCTCCATCCCCAACTGCAGTCACGCGTACCCTGTAACGATTTTCTTCTCTGGACACCATCTGAAGCTTCGCCGTATTTACCTCGATTCCGGTAGTATTCACCGCTCGGAATAGAAGCTGCACGTCATTGGCCGTCTCCGGATAAACCACTGCCTCCAGCAGCTGCTCCGGATGCTCCTTTGTCAATAGATGCTCTTCCTGCGCAAGCAGCTCCACCTTTCTTACCGGAATGATACCGGGTGCTTTCTGAGACACGGATTGACAATCCTCCAGGAATCCTTTTTTGCGGTTCTCTCCCGGATCCTCTGCCTGCAGGATAACCTCTGCACTCTTTAGTCCCTCGCCGCTTACCTTTACCCGGATTTCTCCGGCCTCGCCATTGCCGGCAACAACTGCCAGAAGCTTTCCAGAGAACAGCTTTCGGGTAGCGGATTTATAATCATCATAATCCGTACTGTCCCCGTTATCCAGACCCAAAAGACGACCTGCACCCTCCACGGTGACATGCACATAATCCACTGCATTCTCTACCGGATACCCGTCTCTGTCCACCGTTTCTATGGTAATAAAGCTTAAATCCTTACCATCTCCCAGAATCGTGGTCTTATCCGCAGCCAGTGAAATCTGTTCTCCCTGACCGAAGGAATGTCTCTCGTCATGGGCCACGGCACAGCCCTTTTCATCATACGCCACCGCACGGATGACGCCCGGTTCATATGCCACGCGGAAGCTGGCCAGAAGCTCCAGCCCATTCTCGTGGTCCAAATCTACGCATCCCAGAGATTTGTCATTCAAAAACAGTTCTACCTTCGGACAGTTGGAGCAGGCACACACATCAATCAGCTGTCCCGGGTTAAAGTCCCAATAGGGATAGAGATGTACCATGGGTGCCTTCTTATAATCCGTCCACTCCGCCTGATAAATATAATAAGGGTCCTTGGGAAAGCCCGCCGTATCAATCTGTCCAAAATACGAATTTTTGGTATGGTAGGGGGTAGGCTCACCGATATAATCAAAGCCCGTCCATATAAACATTCCCAGTGAGAACTTGGCATCCCTGTCATCCGTGATACACTTTACGGTACTCTCAGCGCCCCAGCTGGTAGAAGAATTTCCAAGAGCCGAGCACTGCTCATCCTCATCCGCCAGAATGGATTGGGACAACGGGAAATGATAGATTCCGCGGCTTTGAACCACAGAGGCAGTCTCACTTCCGTAAATAATCCAATCCGGATGCTCCTTGTGGTGCTTCTCATAATAGCGTTCCCCATAATTGTATCCGGCCATCTTTACAATGTCCGCACAGTTCTGGGCACCGGTCCAGGGCATGTAGTTTGAGCCGATGGTCACCCTTGCATTCTCCCTGGGATCATGCTCCTTCACATAGCCTGCCAGTCTCCTGGTAATCTCTTCTCCATGGGCATCCGCATGGGTATCATATATCTCGTTACCGATGGACCAGAGCAGCAGGGACGGATGATTTCTGTCTCTTCGAACCCAGCTTCTTACATCTCTCTCCGCCCATTCTACAAAAAAACGTGCATAATCGTAGGTCGTCTTAGGGCGCTCCCACATATCAAAGGCTTCACTGTCCACCAGGAATCCCATGCGATCCGCCAGTTCCATAAATTCCGGGGCCGGCATATTGTGGCTGGTACGAAGGGAATTGACACCCATCTCCTTTAAGATGGTAAACTGTCTTCTCAAAGCAGCCTCGTTAAAGGCAGCCCCCAGACATCCCAAATCGTGATGCTCACATACACCGTGAAGCTTTAACCATTCACCATTCAGGAAAAATCCTTTGTCGGCATCAAAGGCCATGGTCTTAAAGCCCACGGTAATCCTCTGACTGTCCCAAGTTTGCGACCCACGCTGCAGTTCCACCTGCAGGGTATAGCAGTTGGGGGCATCCGTACTCCACAGCAGGGGTGCCGTCACCTCCGCATCCAGACAAACCTTCCCATTGCATAACGCGTTACAAGTCTTCTCCCCCAACGCACGGGAGCTTCCCTCCGGTCCGATCAGAGTGTAGATTACTTTTGTATCCTCCGTTATGATTCCATCCACTTCTGTCTCAAGATGCATCACAAAGTCGGTTTCATCGGGAAGCTTCTTTGTGGTATCCAGCCCGGAATCCGCAGGCACAATATGTACATAGGTACCATCCAGGGGCAGATAAGTCTCCTTACACTGCTTCAGCCATACATTCCGGTATATGCCTGCTCCGGAATACCATCTGGAATTGGGAGACTGGTGCCGCACCAGCACCACCAATTCATTGTCCCCGTCCTTCAGCTGTTCTGTCAAATCCACATCAAAGGTGGAATACCCATACTTCCAGTCGAAAATGCTCATACCGTTACAATACACGGTAGAATTCATGTATACACCATCAAACCGGAGAATCACCCTCTCTCCGGTCTTACACTTCCATGGGAATGTCTTTCGATACCATCCGAAGCTGTCCTCGTACAAGTTCGTTGCATTGTAAATCAACCAATCATGGGGCAATTCCACCGGTTGAAACTCCTGTCTGCGTGCTTCCATCTCTTCCCATGTAGTATCCAGAGGGGTCTTTAAAAAGTACCAGTTGTCAACAAAAAGCTCCATCGTCTCTTTTCCTCCAAATCTTAGTAAATCACTCTGCCTCGCTCATCCGCAATTCCGCTCTTGCGGTAAAAATAAGAATTCACCTGATCACGCCATTCCTTTGCATTGGACAACTGCATACCAAAGCGACGGCGTACATTTTCATAGACTCCTGTATCAACCTTCCCCTGAAGGCTCTCCCACAATCGAATCATTTCCTCCACTTCTTCCACACCCTCAAAATGGCTGTCATAAATATGCTGGATCAATGTCTTATTGCTCTTCAATACATAAGTATATGGTACATGGTGGAAAAATAAAAGTAATTCCTCGGGACAGCTTTCCATTTTATTGTACATGGATGCATTTGGCTCATAGTACTGTAGTGCGTAGCCGGTTCCCTTATCGCTCCGGTCCACGCCGATTCCCAGATGATCCGCCCGGTGATAGGTGCCCCATCTGGAATATTCATATCCGTCCACACTGCAGCCGTAATGAACATGAGGCGTTACCATCCAGCCGATTCCCAAGGGAGAGGTGTACTTCTCATAGGTTTCCCTGGAGGGAAGCATGATTTTCTCAATGGTCTCCACCACCTCCGCCTCATTGGATACCGACATACGGATCCACTCCTCAAGGATCTCTTCTGCCGACAGGGAAGTCCGGAACGCCAGACGTCCGAAGCCGTAGAAATTTGCAGCTGCCAGCTCACTTCCGGTCCAGCAGAAATCATTTCCGGTATTACATACCGCTGCAATACCTGCATTGGCATTGCCCATGGTACGCCCGCTGATGACATCCGCAACCGTATCCAGATCTCCGCCGCAATAGGTTTTGAAATCCAGAATTTCCTTAAACATGGGAATCAGGTAGCACACATCAATCTGATGTCCGGTATATTCCTGTGCCACCTGAACCTCCAGCATCTGGTTGGTCTTCTTTAATCCACCAAGCAAAGGAGAAATGGGCTCCCTGATCTGGAAATCCATGGGACCGTTCTTAATCTGCAGAATCACATTATCATGATAATCTCCGTCCATTTTGATGAAGTTATCGTAACCGGCTCTGGCACGATCGGTTTTGTAATCACGCCAATCCTGGGTACAGTTATATACAAAACATCTCCAGATAATGATTCCACCGTAGGGCTTTACAATATCCGCCAGCATATTGGCACCGTCCGCCTGGGTTCTGCCATAGGTAAAGGGCCCGGGCCGTCCCTCGGAATCCGCCTTTACCAGGAAGCCGCCCAGATTGGGGATTCGCTCAAAGACCTCCTTCATTTTCTTCTCCCACCAGGCAATTACCCCGGGATCCAGAGGATCCGCACTGTCCAAGCCACCCAGCTCCATGGTAGCAGCGTAATTTAAGCTCAGATACAGCTTAATCCCATACTCTGCAAAGATTTCAGCCATGGCCTTCATCTCAGCGAAATAACGGTCTGTAATCAAATAGGTTGCAGCCTGCTTCACATTTACATTGTTGATCACAACACCGTTTATGCCCACGCTGGCAGCCAGTCTGGCATAATCTCTGGTTCTCCCATCTACAATGACACGGTCCTGTTCAAAGAAGAAGGAATTCCCGGAATAGCCTCTTTCAATGCTTCCGTCCATATTGTCCCAATGATTCAACATACGAAGGGGATTGTCCGGATTGCAAAGAAGGGAAATTCCACGCAGGTCCTTCTCCATGGATATCAGACGAAGCAGATGAAAGACGCCGTACAAAAGCCCCTTCTCATCCCCTGCCAGAAGCTGAAGACATCCGTCCTGTTCCAGAAGCTCATACCCCTCTTTCCGAATTCGTCCATCCGCCTTTCGGATAAGGCTCAAAACGCCGGCATTCGGATTTTCCTCCATGGCAGGTTCCATTCCGTACATTCCCTTCAATCCGGCTGTCCATTCCTCCAGAGCACTTTTTACCACTGCGTCGGATGCATCAAATCCCTTCAGGTACACACCCTGAATAAGCTTATCATTCCCGCGCTTCTCCTTTTCGGTATACTTGAGCCATAGCTCAGACCACTTTTTTTCTTCCATCTTTTCCTCCTGAAAACCCATGTATCGAAAATACCCCCATACCCCCCTCCAGGGGAGAGTATGAGGGATTTTATTTTTCAAGTATATTATGCAATACTCAACGTCAGCTCAGTAACCGTCTTGCCGGTCAGCTTCGCACTTCTGGTATCGGGAGCCTGTCCGCCCACATATACCTTCACTTCGCCGTTTACCTGAAGCTCGCCGTTCTCATCAAATACACCCAAAGCTTCCTTGGGCAGATGCAGGGTAACAGTCTTGGATTCACCTGCTGCCAGAGCCACCTTACGGATACCCTTCAGCTGTGCGTTGGGAGTCCCTTCCCTGCAGACCTTTACATATACCTGCACGGTTTCTGTGCCGGCTGTCTTTCCGGAATTGGTCACGGTAGCGGTAATATCCACACCGTCTGCTCCCACCTTTTCTGCAGATGCCTTTACATCGCTGTAGGTAAAGTCGGTATAGGAAAGACCATATCCGAAGGGATAAAGTGCTTCACTCTGCATATAACGATAGGTACGATTCTTCATACTGTAATCAGTAAATGCAGGAAGTTCATCGGTGGAACGATAGAAGGTTACCGGCAGCTTTCCTTCCGGGTTCTTCTCACCAAAGAGAATCTCCGCAATTGCCTTACCTCCCTGTGCACCGGGATACCATCCCTGCAGAATAGCAGGCACATGCTCATCTGCCCAGTTTACTGCCAAAGCACTGCCGGAGAGAAGCACCAGGACCATGGGCTTGCCGGAAGCGTAAATGGTTTCCAATACATGCTGCTGCAAGCCGGGAAGCTCCAGATTGGGCTTATCACCGCTGGCAAACTCGTTGCCCTCGTCGCCCTCTTCGCCTTCCAGTCCGGAATCCAGACCCATTACAGCGATAATAATATCACTCTCGTCGCACACACCCTTTACTTCGGAGATACGGTCATCCTCCATACCAAGGTTCTGAGACTTGGTATGGCAAAGGTGACAGCCCTCAGAGGTTACCACTCTCACGTCATCTCCCAGATAATCCTGCAAGCCTTCCAGGACGGTAATATAACGGGATGCAGTGCCTTCGTAGTTGCCCACCAGCGCTCTTCTGTTGTTTGCGTTGGGGCCGATGACACCTACAGTCTTGTATGCCTTCTTATCCAGAGGAAGAAGCCCTCCCTCATTCTTCAGCAATACCACACACTTCTCAGCTGCCTTAAGGTTCAGCTCCTGCATGGGCTTACTGTCCACAACAGAATATGGAATCTCATCGAAGGGATTCTGACCCTTTTCATCAAATACGCCCAGCTTCATACGAGTGGTAAACAGGTTCACCAGAGCCTCATCCAGCCGGCTCTCCTTTACCAGTCCCTCCTCAACGGCCTGCTTCAGATAATGGAAGAGATTTCCGCAATTCAAATCGCAACCGTTGTTCATCGCCATAGCTACAGACTCCACCGGAGTATCGGTTACCTTGTGCCCCTCATGGAAATCCTTGATTGCCCAGCAGTCGCTGACCACATGACCCTCAAAGCCCCACTTCTCTCTCAGGGTATCCTGAAGCAGTTCCTTATTACCGCAGCAGGGAGCACCATTGGTACGATTGTATGCACCCATCACTGCCTCTACACCCGCTTCCTGAACACAGGCCTTGAAGGCAGGCAGATAGGTTTCTGCCATATCCTGCTTGCTTGCTACCGCATTGAAGCTGTGACGGATATCCTCGGGACCGCTGTGTACCGCAAAATGCTTTGCGCAGGCTGCTGCCTTCAGATAGGTTTCATCATGACCCTGTAAGCCCTGTACAAAACGGACACCCAGTCTGGAGGTCAGATACGGGTCCTCACCGAAGGTCTCATGTCCCCGTCCCCATCTGGGATCACGGAAGATATTCACGTTGGGGGACCAGAAGGTTAACCCCTTGTAAATATCGGTATCACCGTACTGCTGCTGCATATTAAATTTTGCCCGGCCCTCTGTGGAAATAGCATCTGCCACCTCCTCGATAAAGTCCTCATCAAAGGTTGCAGCCAGACCGATGGACTGCGGGAATACGGTTGCAACGCCGGCTCTTGCCACACCATGCAGCGCCTCATTCCACCAATTGTAAGCCTTGATGCCCAGACGCTCGATGGCAGGCGCCCAGCTTAAGGTCTGCTCTACCTTTTCCTCCAGTGTCATTTTAGCAACCAGTTCTGCCGCTCTTTTGCGATATTCCTGTACCTTTGCCTTATTCTTTGCAATTTCCATAAATACTTCCCCCTATTCAGATTATTCACAGAATGGATGCTTTTATTTTATAATAAAATACGGTTCCTACGCAATGTATTTTATTGCCCTGTTCTGGTACGGAATTGCCATTTTTGTACCAGAAAAAAAGAGAGGTGACATCACCCCTCAATTTCCTCCACCTTATCCTGCAGTTCCACAGCCACCTGTTCCATCGCTTCCTTTACCTTCGCAAACACCATCAGAAGCTTGGGCGAGAACACACCGCAGTTTCCCTTTCGAATCATGTAATAAGCTTCTTCCAACGAAAAGGCCTCTCGATACACACTGTCTGTTGTCAGGGAATCATAACAGTCGGCCAGAGATACAATCTGAGCAGAGATTGGAATATCATCGCCTACCAAGTGATCCGGATAGCCCTTTCCGTCATACTTTTCATGATGCCATCTGGTAATCTCACGGCTCACCTTTAAGTACTCTTCATCCCATGCCCCACCGGCGATTTCCATCACATCATAACCGGCAATGGAGTGGGACTTCATTACTTCATACTCCTCGTCTGTCAATTTCCCCGGCTTTAGCAAAATGTGATCGGGAATCATGATTTTGCCCACATCATGCAGGGCGCTGGTAGTGGTAATGATATCCACCAGCCTGGGGGTAAGTCCATATTCCGGATAATCCGCCCGCACCTGCTCTGCCAGAATTCGGGAGTAGGCCTGGACCCTGGGTACATGATTACCTCCCTCCAGATTACGATACTCTACCATGGTACCAAAGAGCTTGGTAATACGGTCATTGGTTTCCTTTAATTTCGTTGCCTGCGCCTGAAGCATTTTG
Organism: uncultured Lachnospiraceae bacterium; assembly: GCA_945485625.1. Taxonomy (GTDB): domain Bacteria; phylum Bacillota; class Clostridia; order Lachnospirales; family Lachnospiraceae; genus Acetatifactor. The sequence continues at coordinate 8,277 of CALYSH010000046.1, forward strand.
TACTGATTGGAAACCGTATTTGCATTCTGCTCTGCCAACGCTTTGAAGCTGTTTTTATCCCGGTACAGAGTCACCAGACGATCCACCCTGCTCTTTACAAACTCTGTATTAATCGGCTTCCGGATGAAGTCCGAGATTCCGTAATCAAAGCATTCCTGAATCAGACTCATTTCCTGCTCCCCGGTTACCACAATTACAGGAAACAAATCCAGATAATTCCTCCTTGCAGCGATTTTCAGAAAATCCACGCCTCCCATGACCGGCATAATCAAATCCAGCAAAACACAGCAGACCTCATCGGTATGCTTCTCGATATAGTCCAGTCCCTCCTGACCGTCTGCCGCCTCCTGTATATCGTATTCATCCTCCAGCAAACGGCTAAGTATCACTCGGTTAAACTTCATGTCATCAATTACTAAGATTGTATTTCCCATTCTTTCCACC
>CALYSH010000047.1 GCA_945485625.1 uncultured Lachnospiraceae bacterium
ATACTGAGGCTGAGTAACAAATTTTTTCCTCTTTCGATGGGACCGACCCTAAGGGCCGCCTCTCTCTCAGATTCCGCCGGGAAAACGCTGATTCTCTGAAAGAAGACCATTCGGAATGAAAACATATGAATAATAAATTGGAGAAGCCATGAGCCGAAAAACCAAAACAATAACCATACTGATAGCAGGAGGACTTCTGATTCTTTTGTCCGCACTGTTCATAGGAACCGTTTTATTAAATAAAAAAGCCGCAAATCCGGAGGGCACCGTGGGAAACACTGCCGGTAACCTGTACAACTCCGGATATTTCTGTGAACAAGGTGGCAGAGTTTATTTTGCCAATGTCAAAGAGGGCGGAGTCCTCTATTCCATGAATCCGGATGAATCCGATGTGAAACGCTTAAGTAATGCCATCGCAGTAAATCTTTTGGCAGACGAAAACTTTCTCTATTATTTCCAGCTCGGCACCTCCGGTGGCGGAAGCTTTGAAAACGTTGTTTCCAACCGAAGCTTTATGCGCAGTAACCACAACGGTCAGAAAATCAAAACTCTTGCAAAGGAAATTGTTGTTTCTGCCCAGCTGGTGAACAACTCCCTGTACTATCTGACCTCCGGCAGTAAACAGATTCGTTTCTACAAATCCGACCTGGAGCACAATAATATTGTAGATCTGGCAGATTATGTAATCCAGCCCTCCTGTGTATATGACAGTCAGATTATCTACGCCGGGACCCTGGATGACCACTGCCTGTATTCCCTGAATACCGAGTCCGATGTGCAGACAAAGGTAATGGACGCCAATTTATGTTTTCCTGTTTTTTATGAGGATTCCCTCTATTATTTAAATGTAGAGAAAAACTATCGTCTGGAGCGGTATTCCTTCTCCTCAGGAAGGAAAGAAGTCCTCACCAATGACCGGGTAGACTGTTACAATATCGGTTCCGGCTATATATATTACCAAAAAAACGGCACCTCCCCCCAGCTGATTTGTATGCGCTGTGACGGTAGCGGTGCCATGGTGCTTGCAGAGGGCAACTATACAAAAATCAACATGACCTCCGCCTATGTTTATTTTCAGGAATTCGGTGTTCCCAATGTGACCTTCCACAGTCCCATCGGTTCCTCATCTTTTTCCGTATTCTCCGTGGAATAATCACGGGGCTCATTCCTCAATATGATCCAGCCCCTGACTTAAAATGGTTACAATGTGGGAGTCGGCAGGACTGTAGAATATGGTCTTGCCCACTCTCCTGTTTTTTACCAGATCCATCTGTTTCAACACCCGGAGCTGATGGGAGATGGCCGACTGGCTCATTCCAAGAAGCATGGCAATATCATATACGCACATCTCTGAGCATAACAGGGCGAACATGATCTTCAGTCTGGTGGAATCACCAAAGACCTTATAAAATTCTGCCAGATTCTGCATTTCCTCCTCCGGTGGGAGCTTCTCCTCTACCTCTCTTGCCAATTCTTCATTTAAACTGATATAGCTGTTTCCTTCCATACCTGTCACACTCCAATTATTTTCCACTGTACCTATTGTATCCTATTCTTTTTCATTCCACAAACAAAAATATGGTTTCATACCCTCCGACAGATGCAGTTCTCCCCTCTCGTCCACAAAGAGAATCTCTGCATTGTATTTTTCCGCCAGCTTCATGCCGTCCTCTATCCCCAGGACAAAGCAGGCAGTAGAAAGCGCATCACTAAGCAGCCCACTCTTCGATAACACCGTCACACTGCGCACACCGCTGTTTGCAGGATAACCGGTTCTGGGGTCCAGAATATGATGATATCTTACACCATCCACTTCCACATAACGTTCATAATCTCCGGAAGTGGATACACACCATGCTCCGGATAAGCTCAATGTCCCCACATAACTTGTGGTATCAGAAGGATCCACAATTCCTATCTGCCAGGGCAGCTCCCCCTGTTTTGTTCCCCAGGTCAGAATACTACCGCCCAGAGAAATCACACCTCCGCTCACCCCGTCATGCTGCTCCTCCAGCAGAGTCTGAATCCGGTCCAGAGCCATCCCTTTTCCAATTGCCCCAAGGTCTAGCCGGATACCTCCCTCCAGCAGAACATTTTTCTCTCCCAGAATAAGCTTCTGATACCCACAGTTTAACATTGCCTCCTGTATCTGACCGGCTGTTGGCAAGGGAAAATCCATATCCGTTCTTCCACCACTGTAGGAATCAATATTCCACAATCCGGAAAGCTTTCCCACGGTAATATCAAATGCACCTTTTGAATCCTCCGAAAGCTTTTTGCAGGTTACCAGAGACTCGTACAACAGGTCCGGGACCTCCGCATCCTGATGACCATTATTCAATCTTCCAATCACGGAATTTTCATCTCTCCAGGAGATTTCTTCGGACTCCATTTCCCGGACCAGCTCCAGGATTTCACCCGAAACTCCGTCGCAATCCCCCTGTCCATACAATCGGATATGAAGGACCGTTCCCATGCCGGTATCCGTCCGATTCACCTCCCGGACATTACATCCGCAAAAAAACAGGCAGAAAAATACCGGCAACATCCACTTCAATTTCCCTGCTTTATTTGTTATACTGTGAAAAAGAGAAATCATTGGATGAAATGACAAGGAAAAAAGCATGAACAATTCCTCCTTTCCCAAAAAAACTGCATTAGCGCTTACCGGTCTTCTCCTTCTGTTGGCAGCGGGTTGCATCTTATGGTTGATATTGGCCAAAGGTCCCTCTGACCACTGTATCGCACAAATTTACCAGGACGGTGTACTGCTTGAGTCCATCGATTTATCCCGGGTGGAAGCACCTTACGAGTTTACCGTTTCCGGAAAAGGCGGTGCCAGCAATACCCTTCGCGTCACAAAGGATTCCATCGGTATCATTTCCGCCAACTGCCCGGACCGCATTTGTGTACATCAGGGTTTTATCCGCACACCCCTGCTTCCAATCACCTGTCTGCCAAACCACCTGGTCATTCAGCTGGTTCCCCGGGACACCGTTGGTCCCGACGCGACTACCTATTAACAATACTTCGAAAGAAAGGTACTTCTATGTCTGCGAAAAAACTAACACTTCTGGCTCTATATACCACACTGGCGCTCTCCATCTATGCCGTGGAAAGTGCCATACCGCCCCTTGTCCCCATTCCGGGCATCAAGCTGGGGTTTGCAAACATCGTGACTCTTTTTGTTCTTTCCCGGCATTCAGCCAGGGATGCTTTGTGGGTTCTTCTGGCAAGGATTCTTCTGGCAGGCTTTCTGTTTGGTCAGGGAATCAGCATGCTATACAGCTTAGCCGGCGGTATTCTCTGTCTTGTTATCATGTCCGGTATGCAAGCCCTTTTACGAAAGCACTTTCTTCCACTTACCAGCATCTTCGGTGCACTGGCTCACAACATAGGGCAGCTTCTTGTAGCAGGTCTGGTTCTGAAATCCTTCTATGTGATTTCCTATCTACCCTATCTGATGTTAAGTGCCATGGTGACCGGGTTGTTTACCGGTCTGTGTGCCCTTATGGTGAACCGTTTTATTTCACCACATATAAAGCATCTTTCATCTGAGTAACGGTCCGGTTTAATATGGGATGTCTGAAATTGGGGGCCAGCTCGCTCAAGGGCTCCAACACAAAGCTTCTGTTCTCCAAATCCACATGCGGAATAATCAAATCATCTTCCTCGTAAACCAGCTTGTCATAAAACAGAATATCTAAATCCAGGGTCCTTGGTCCCCAGTGAATCAATCTCTCACGATTCTCAGAGGCCTCTATCTTATGAAGGAACTTCAACAAATCTGCCGGGGAAAGCAATGTCTTTAAGGAAATTGCCCCATTCAAAAAATCATCCTGTTCTACTCCTCCGTAGGGTTTCGTCTCAATCAGGCTGCTCATCACCACATCCTTGATTCGTTTCTTCGCACAAAGAGCATTCAGCGCATTCTGTATATGCTGCCTTCTGTCCCCCATATTGGAACCCACTGACAGGTAAACCTGATGCCACCCTCTGTGAACCTTCACCGATACACTTTCAAAAGGCAGAGGAATCGGTGCTTCCGGCTTTCGAATCTCCAAATCCAGGGACTGAATCAAAGGAAAGCGGAAAAGAATCGCCTGGGAAAGCCTCTCCGCTATAGACTCCAACAAATCAAAGCGATGTTCTGTCATCCATTTTGATATAAAGGTACAAACACTTCCGTAATCCGTGGATAATTCTAAATCATCCTTCATCCCGGCTGATGCAAAATCGGTATACAACACAGCATTCACAAAAAAAGTCTGTCCTTTTTCCTTTTCCTTTTCATACACTCCGTGGTACGCATATACCTCCAGATTTTCAATCCTGATTTCATCCATTGCCTTTTCCTCTTTTCATTCGTCAGCTTCTAAGGATCGCCTCTGTCATTCGTATTGCTCTTACATTTGCCTCCACATTATGCACCCTTACATGGGATATCCCCTTCATCACTGCCAGTACCGTTGTCGCAACAGTACCTTCCTCTCTCTGGTCCACCGGCAAATCCAGGGTAAGCCCGATAACGGATTTACGGCTGCACCCCAACAGTACAGGACATCCAAGCTCATGTAAAGAATCCATGTGATGTATGATTTGCAGATTCTGCTCATAGGTTTTTCCAAACCCTACGCCCGGATCCAGAATAATGGATTCTTTTTGAATACCGGCCTCTGCTGCCAGCTTCATGGTTTCCTCCAAATCCGCCTTTACATCCTGCAGGAAATTCCGGTAATCAGATGTCTTACGATTATGCATAAGACAACAGGGCACCTGAAATTTTGCAATCACATTGCCCATGTTCTCGTCATATTTCAACCCCCAGATATCATTAATCAAATCCGCACCGGCTAAAATACCGGCTTCCGCCACACCGCTCTTATAGGTATCCAGTGAAATAGGCACATCCAGTCTGCTTTTTATTGCCTCAATCACGGGCACTACCCTGGCAATCTCTTCCTCCACGGGAAGGAGGGTGGTATATCCCGGTCTGGCAGATTCACCACCCACATCCAGCACATCCATGCCCTGCTTCATCATGGCCTCCACATGAAACAGAGCCCGGTCTAACTGATTCCATTTTCCGCCGTCCGAGAAGGAATCCGGTGTCACATTCAGTATTCCCCATACATAGGTATGATTTGCATCCTCAAATACACGATTTCCAATCTTCATTTTTGTACGCTTCCTCACAATCCGATTCCTTTTAGTAATGAATCCTTAAATTCTTCTTTTCGTCGTCCCAGTTGCAATCCCCGATTGCCCCACAGGAAAAGCAGGGGCGGCTGGCCTTATCCGCCCGACACAGCACTTCCCCCAACATGGACCGGGTATTTCCTGTTTTGCTTCGATGTCCCGAAATTGCATCCAATATCTCCCTTTGCTCATCCTGTGTGAAAGCACAATCACATAAAATACGGGATGCCAGTTCCACACCTGCCACTTCATGGGGAATCTTCTCCTCATACTGGCGAAACCGTCCGATATCGTGAAGTAAGGCTGCCGCATACAACAATTCCTTTGAAACAGCCAGTCCTTCCTCCAGCACCATAATCCAGCCAATCCTTGCCACATCCAGAAAATGCTCCATATTATGACGGCAGAAGCGTCTGTCTGCTTCTGCCGCCCTATTTTTCATGAGACAGTCCTGATATAAGGGATGCCTCCATATCTGTTCCAATCGTTCCATTTTCATCCTCATCAAAGAATGCTGACACAGATTAGTATGCCCTTCTTTCGGAGCCTGCGCCCAGCAATCCAAACACCTGATTTCGATACCTCTCCTCTTCCTCAAAAACACCTCTGCAGGCGATGGTCATGGTCTTGCTTCCGGGCTTCCTGATTCCCCGCATGGTCATACACATATGCTCTGCTTCCACCATCACCATCACGCCCTGAGGGGCCAGAAAATTCATGATGGCATCCGCAATCTGCCCGGTCATCTGCTCCTGAATCTGTAGTCTTCTGGCAAATACCTCCACCGTTCGCGCAAGCTTACTTAAGCCCACTACTTTTCCATCCGGAATATATGCAATATGCACCTTCCCGAAAAAAGGAAGCATGTGATGTTCACAGGTGGAATAAAACACAATATCCTTTTCCAGCACCATTTCATTATGATCCACTGGAAATACCTTGGACAAATGCACTCCGGCATCCTCATCCATTCCTCCGAAAATCTCTGTGTACATCCGTGCAATCCGTTCGGGAGTCTCCTTTAATCCGGGGCGATTCACGTCTTCCCCCATTCCTTCCAAAAGAAGCTGCACAGCCTGCTTTATCTTGTCCTGATTTATCATGTCAATTGCCTTTCTGTTGCTTTCCCTTTTGAAACATGCTGATGAGTTTTCCCTGAAATGACAGGGAACCAAAGGCCAGGAGGACATCATCCTTCCCACACAACAGCTTTCCAACCTCCACAGCTTCTTCCAAACTGTCCACCGCCGTCACATTGGGATGGTATTTCCTTACCTCCTGTGCCAAATCATATGCATGCATGGCTCTCGGGTTATCAGAGGGCGTCACAGTAATGATCTGGTCCGCATAATGATGGGTCAGTTCAATAACGCGCCCAACCTCTTTATCCCTTAACATTCCCATTATATAGACTATTCTACGATTTGTAAAATAAAAATCAATGGAATCTGCAAGTTTCCTGGCCGCATCCTCATTGTGAGCTCCATCCGTCACAAACAAAGGGTGCTCCGAAAGCACCTGGAACCGTCCTTCCCACACGGTTGCTTTCAGCCCTTCCCGAATGGCCTTATCCGGCACAGCAATCCCGGCCTGTCTAAGCAGTTGCACCGCATCTACCGCCAGTACTGCGTTGTTCACCTGAAATTTTCCCGCCAGGTGAATTTCCAGTTTTTTCAGTCCCGCATAATCAAAGGTCTGCTTCTTAAGTCCATAGTGTATATTTTTTGCCCCGGATGCATCGGAAATCGTAAGGGCAGCACCTTTTGCATCTGCCTCCCGCTTTACCACCTGCACAACTTCCGGAACATTGTCCATCATCACAACCCTGCAGCCCGGTTTAATGATTCCCGCCTTTTGTGCCGCTATTTTCTCCAGGGTGTCACCTAAGAACTGCATGTGATCCATTCCGATGGAGGTAAGAATGGCAACCAGTGTATTCTCAATCACATTGGTTGCATCGGACAGGCCCCCCATACCGGCTTCCATCACAACGATATCACAGGCTTTATCGCGGAAATACAGAATAGCCAGTGCTGTTTCGATTTCAAATACCGTAGGGTGGGGTTGTCCCTCCTGAACCAGGTTCTCACAGACGTTTTTGATTCGCTCCATACATGAAGCAAACGCATTTTGCGGAATATTTCTGCCATTTACCTGAATGTGCTCCCGATAACAGGAAACCACAGGGGAAGAATAGCGGCCAACCCGATATCCGGCTGTCTTTAATACAGTGGATAAATAGGCCAATACCGAACCCTTTCCGTTTGTTCCCGCAAGATGAACAAACCGAAGCTCCTTCTGCGGATTCCCCAATCCCTCCATCAAGTTACGGATATTACCCAATCCCGGAACAATTCCGTATTTTTTGGTTTCTTCCAAATACTCCAAAGCTTCCTTGTATTTCATTGTTAACTCCATTCTAAAATTCTTTGCATAAAGGGAACGATTCAAAAACCCCCATTCGCAAAACCTCTGCTACGCATAAATAAAGTTCCCCCGGGGAATACTTTTTTTATTCTTTCTCGGAGGTGTATGTTGAAAAAATTTGTTTACGTGTTCCTGCAGGATTTTTGCAAATGCGGAATCATCGGTTGGTGCATTGAAATTCTATTTACCGCTTTGCACTCTCTGCGTTGTCATGATTTTAAATTAAAAGGAAACACCTCTCTGTGGATGTTTCCCATCTATGGATTTGCAGCCGTCATTCGTCCGCTGTCAAAACTGTTTCGAAGATTTCCTGTCTGGCTTCGTGGGCTGGCATACATGTGTTGTATTTTCACCGTGGAATATGCAAGCGGACAATTTCTCAAAAAAAGAAAGCTGTGCCCCTGGGATTACGGGCACAGCCGCTATCAAATCAATCGCGTCATCCGACTGGACTATGCGCCCTGCTGGTTTTTAACAGGTTTACTGTTTGAGCATGTCCTTACATGTCGTCCACATCAGTCATATCGCCGGAACCGATATCCAGCGTATTCACGGTACGTCTCTTCAGACGTGCCTCCTCAGACTGCTGAAGAATAAAGTCTTTAATTGCCCTGGAATTCTTAATATGCATAAGCTCAAGCTTTGGATGTGTGGTATCTCCGGTAAAACAGGTTATGGTACCGATTCCAAAGATTCTCTCCCCCAAGGTTGCAGAATGCTGTACATCCTGAATCTTGTACATATAGCAATCATTTTCCACAATCTTTAAAATACCGGTCTGGATGGTCAATACATCCTCCTTGATGGTATATTTCGTAAAAGTAAAGGGCAAAGCAAAAAACACCCAACGTTTTCTTTCCACAAACTCAATCATATGCTTCCATCCTTTCATAACCTTTTATCCAATGCATCCGTTACATTTGTTCCTCTATTATTATAATAGAAAGCACAGGGAATTGCAAAAGTTTTTTCATTATTTCATTGCAACTGCTCCTTCAAAATGGTATGATAAGTGAAATAGGTCATCGGACAAAG
>CALYSH010000048.1 GCA_945485625.1 uncultured Lachnospiraceae bacterium
GGCAAATATGCCATCCAGAATCTGACATGGATTCTGATTCTGTGCTATATTGTGGGTTATCTGATTCAGTTTCTTGCACCGCAACTGTACGGATATATTACCCTGGATCCTGTGAAGGTACTTCACGGGGAGGTATGGCGACTGGTATCCTGGCTGTTGATTCCGCCCTCCAGCTTTGATTTATTTACCATCATTATGCTGTATTTCTATTACAGTATCGGAAATCTGATGGAGCGGACGTTGGGAACCTATCGGTTTAACGTTTACATCATTGGTGGTATTTTACTGACAATCCTGGCTTCGTTTGCCTGCATGGGTCTGTGTTATGTATTTCCCCAGGTGCTGGGAGCGGATGTGGCAGGAATACTGGAAGGAGTATCGGCTCAGAACCGTGGGGAGGCTGTTGCAAAGCTGGTACAGGGTATGTCCTATTTATATTCCGGCAGCTACAGTACCTATTACATCAACATTTCCATTTTCCTGGCCTTTGCGGTATGTTACCCGGAAATGCAGGTATTGCTTATGTTTATCATACCTGTGAAGGTTAAGTGGATGGGTGTGCTGGATTTGATTCTCCTGGGCTATTCCCTGTTGGCCGGAAATATATTTACCAAGTTTGCGGTGGGGGCAGCTCTGTTAAACTTCCTGATTTTCTATCTGGGAATCAAAAACATCGCCAGGATGAGACCAAGAGAGGTGAAAAGACGGGCACAGTTTCGGCATGAGGTTCGTCAGGGTCAGGCGATTACCAGACATAAATGTGCGATTTGCGGCAGAACGGAGCAGACGGACGAGAACATGGAATTCCGGTTTTGCTCCAAGTGCAATGGAAACTATGAATACTGCCAGGAGCACCTGTTCACCCACGAGCACGTAAAATAAGGGATGATTTCGGAAAGGTTGAAACCTATGAATAAAGAAATATTATTTGCAAAAAAACTGGAAGAAATTGTACAGCTGGCCCGCAGTCAGGGAAACAGCATCCGTGAGGAGCAGGTAAGGGAAGCATTTGCGGAGCTGGACTTTTCCGCAGAACAATTGCAGATGGTCTATGATTATCTGCTTCAGCATAAAATCGGTATCGGACAACCTCTTCCCGAGGAGGATTACCTGTCTGATGAGGAAAAGGATTATCTTTCCGGGTATCTTCAGGAGGTGGAGGAGCTTCCCGCTTACACGGAAGGAGAACGCCTGGCGTTTACCATTCAGGCAATGGCCGGTGAACCGGATGCCCAGAATAAACTGGTGGAAAGCTATTTGAAGGAGGTGCCCGGCATTGCAAAGCTTTATGCGGGACAGGGCGTGTTCCTGGAGGATTTAATCGGGGAGGGGAATGTAGCCCTGGCAATGGGTGTCACCATGCTGGGAAGCCTGGAAAAGCCGGAGGAGGCCCAGGGGATGCTGATGAAGCTGGTGATGGATGCCATGGAAGAGTATATCAAGGAGAATGCGGACGTAAAGCAGGCGGACCGCAGACTGGCGGATAAGGTAAATCAGGTTGCTGAGAAAGCAAAGGAGCTATCTGAGGAATTGCACCGCAAGGTAACCGTGGAGGAGCTTGTCAGTGAAACAAAGCTTACGGAGAAAAGCATCCGGGATGCCCTTCGCATGAGCGGCAACCGGATTGAATATATCGAAGCGGAATAAGAGATAATAAAGGAATGGTACAATGCAGAAAACAGTTTATGAGGACCGGAAATACTGTATGCAGGATGTGGGAAATATTTATCTGGGCACCCTTTACACCCTGGGTGAAATCCTTGAGAATGAGGAAATTTCCTTTAAAATCCGATTGGTTACGGAACGATATCTTTTGCCGGAGGCAGACAGGGAGGATACCCTGGAAACCTATTTGTATTATCTGCCGGGGGATAGCTTTGCGGTGCAGATTTTCAAGCAGTTAAAGGCAAAGGTAAAGGTAAACCTGATTGAAACGGGGAAATCACTGTTTGGAAAGAAAAAGCCCGGTTACGTGACAAAGCTGATGACCGTGGAACAGCTTTCGGCCATGAGCCGGGAGGAAAAAGAAAAGAAAGGGGTAGTCATTCAGGAGCTGAGCGTAAACAAGCTGGCCCTGATGGCCTTCTAAAAAAGGGATGGAGGACCATTATGAAAATAGAAGAATTAACAGCCTATGAGGTGCTGGAAAAAAGAAGAATAGATGATATTGACAGTGAAAGCTGGCTGCTTCGACATAAGAAAACCGGAGCAAGGGTGGCACTTTTGGAAAATAATGATGACAATAAGGTATTTTACATCGGATTCCGTACACCGCCCAAGGATTCCACAGGCGTGGCACATATTATTGAACACTCTGTGTTGTGCGGCTCCGAGCATTTCCCGGTCAAGGATCCCTTTGTGGAGCTGGTAAAGGGCTCACTGAATACCTTCTTAAATGCAATGACCTATCCGGATAAGACGGTCTATCCTGTGGCAAGCACCAACGATAAGGATTTCTCCAATCTGGTGCATGTATACCTGGATGCGGTATTTCGTCCCAATATTTACAGGAATCCCTCCATTTTCCGCCAGGAGGGCTGGCATTATGAACTGAGTGAGGAGGGTGAGCTTTCCGTAAACGGTGTGGTTTATAATGAAATGAAGGGAGCGTTCTCCGCGCCGGATGATGTGCTGGCCAGGGAGATTATGAGATCCCTGTACCCGGATACCACCTATGGCTTTGAATCCGGAGGAGACCCGGAGGTAATTCCGGAGCTGACCTACGAGGATTTCCTGAACTTCCATAAGACCTATTATCATCCCTCCAACAGTTATATTTATCTGTACGGAAAGATGGATATGGCAGAGAAATTAGTCTTCCTTGATGAGGAGTATTTGTCCGGGTATGAATCACTGGATGTAAATTCCGAAATAGATGTGCAGGGGACCTTTGCCGAGCCCGGATGCATTGTGCGGGAATATCCGGTGGACGAGGGGGAAAAGGAAGAGGAAAGCGCTTATCTGTCCGTAAATTACAGTATTGGAGATAATCTGGACAGGGAGCTTTATGTTGCATTCCAGGTCATTGATTTTGCACTGGGTACCGCTACCGGAGCACCCTTGAAGGAAGCTTTGATCAACAAGGGTATCGGCAAGGAGGTTTACAGCTCCTATGACAATGGTATTATGCAGCCCTATTTCAGTATCGTGGCAAAGGATACCTCCCTTTCCAGAAAGCAGGAGTTTTTGGATACCATAAATGAGGTGCTGGAAAAAATCGTAAAAGAGGGCTTTGATAAAAAGACCCTGCTTGCGGCAATCAATTACTATGAGTTTAAGTACCGGGAGGCAGATTTCGGTTCCTATCCCAAGGGCTTGATGTATGGTCTGCAGATGCTGGACAGCTGGATTTATGACAGCAGCAAGCCCTTCATTCACATTGAGGCAAATGATACCTTCCGCATTTTAAGAGAACGGGTGGAGACCGGTTATTTTGAGGAGCTGGTTGACAGGTATCTTTGTAAAAATACCCATCAGAGTCAGGTGATGTTAAAGCCGAAGCAGGGTATGGCGGAGGAAATGGACGAAAAACTGCGGGTACGTCTGGCAGAGAAAAAGGCCGGGATGACCGAAGAGGAGCTTCAGGAAATCCGGGATACCTTTGCAGCATTGACTGCATTCCAGGAGCAGGAGGACTCCCCGGAGGATCTGGCGAAGATTCCGCTTCTGAAGCGGGAGGATCTGCGCAGGGAAGCAGAGCCGGTCTGCAATGAAGAACGGACCGTGGCAGACAGACGGATGCTGTATCACAACGTGTATACCAATGGTATTGCATATCTGAGATTTCTCTTTTCCCTTGACAATATTCCCGGGGAGTATATTCCCTATGTGGGAATGTTAAACCGGTGTATCGGTGAGATGAATACCGCAAAGTACAGCTATGGGGATTTGTTCACGGAAATCAATCTGGTAACCGGCGGAATCCAGTCGGTTATCGGTATGTACCGGAAACCTGCGGAGATTGACAGCGGAATGGCTACTCTGGAGATTAAGACCAAGGTGCTGTACGGCAATATCGAGGAGGCCATGAAGCTGATCGAGGAGATCGCGTTCACCACCGAGTTTGGGGATGAGAAGCGGCTGCTGGAAATTCTTCGGGAAAACAAATCCCGCATTCAGTCCGATATGATTTCCGCAGGACATGCGGTAGCAGCCTCCAGAAGCGCATCCTATACCAGTGTTCCTGCGGCATTGCTGGATGAATTGACCGGCCTTGGCTTCTATCGTGTGCTCTGTGATTATGAGGAGCATTTCGAGGAGAAGAAGGGAGAGCTGGCAGAAAAATTGAAAACGGCTGCCAGGATGGTATTCCGCAGGGAAAACCTGATGGTGGATTATACCGGAGAAGAGAAGGCCTTGGCAGAGGTGGAGCGTGCGGCTTACGGCTTCGCTCAGCTTTTGTATACCGAACCGGTAGAGAAGGCACATTATGTACCGGTATTGAAAAAGAAGAACGAAGGTCTCATGAGTGCCAGCCAGGTACAGTATGTCTGCCGAAGCGGTAATTTCAGAAAGCACGGCTTATCCTATCACGGCGGTCTGAGGGCACTGAAGGTTATGCTTGGTTATGAGTATCTGTGGGTGAATGTGCGTGTGAAGGGAGGCGCTTACGGTTGCATGTGTAATTTCGGAGCCTCCGGAGAAAGCTATTTTGTTTCGTACCGTGACCCCAATCTGACCAGGACCATTGAGGTATTTGAGAAGGCAGCGGAGTTTATCCGAAATTATCAGGCGGATGAAAGAACCATGACCCAATACATCATCGGTGCAGTCAGTGATATGGATACTCCCCTTACCCCTGCGGCAAAAGGAGACTATTCCAGAAATGTATATCTGGCAGGGGAGACTGTGGAGGATGTTCAAAAACGCCGTGATGAGCTTCTGTCTACCACACCGGAAACCATTCGCGGTCTGGCAGCCTATATTGAAGCTTTCATGGGGGATGAGTGCCTTTGCGTCACCGGAAATTCCGGAAAGCTGAAAGAGAATAAGGAAATTTTTGGAAAACTAGAGAACCTTTTCTAAAAAGTAGTCGTCTATATAAGCAAACAAAGAAATGCAAAGGCTCCCATCGGTGTATCCTTTCGAAAATCCACAAACGAAGGACCGACGGCAAAACATCGGTTTGAAAACAAATATTTCGCTCGGTCAGGGATAGCCGTAGGGAAAGATGGGAGCCTTGGCAGGAAAAGTTTACTCAATTATGGGAGGTTACGGTTATGAAGAAAAGGTGGTTTTTAAAAGGGGTAACGGGTTTACTGGTTGCAGGTATGGTGGTTTCCATGGCGGCCTGCGGCTCCGCACATAAGACGGCGTCCATGGATATGATGGCGGTCCAGAACAATGGGGGAGAAGCCTATTATGATAACGCGATGGAATATGACTATGCGGCGTCTGATATGGAAATGCCGGAGGCCGCATCGGATGGAGGAATCTTTGATGACTTCACCAATAAAGGGACGGCAGAGGATATCAGTCAGACCGCAGCCAGCAATCAGAAGCTGATTCGTACCGTTTCCATGGATGTGGAAACCAAGGAATTTGATTCCCTGATGTCGGCGATTCAGGACAAGACCGGAGAGCTGGGCGGATACATAGAGAATATGGACAGCTATAACGGAAGCCGCTACAGCGGAAATCATAATGTGAGAAATGCAACCCTGCAGGTGCGTATTCCCCAGAATAAGCTGGAGCTCTTCTTAAGTACCGTGTCCGACGAGGCCAATGTGGTTCGCAGAAGTGAAAATGTTACCAATGTGACATTGAATTATCTGGATACACAGAGCCATAAGGAGTCCCTGCAGATTGAGCAGGAGCGTCTGCTGGTGCTGTTGGAGAGAGCAGAGCTTCTGGAGGATATCATCACATTGGAGAATCGCCTTTCCGATGTTCGATATGAAATCGAGAGCATGGAAAAGAAACTTCGCTCCTTTGACAATCAGGTGGAATACAGCACCGTAAATCTCACCGTTCGGGAGGTGCAGGAGCTTACCGTAGTGGTGGAAGAGGAAGAGACCACCTGGCAGAGAATTTCCAGAGGCTTCCGGGAAAGCTTAGCGGATATCGGAAATGGATTTACCGAGTTCTTCATTTGGTTTGTGGTAACCGCTCCCTATCTGGTTATCTGGGGCATTGTGATTGTTGCGGTAGTTCTCTTCATTAAATGGAGAATCAGATGCAGCAGGAAGAAACGGGAGAAGAAGGCAGCTCAATTTGCAGCTCAGACTGCTTCGGTTCAAACGATTGTGAAAGAAGAGGATAAATAGTTCCGGGCTTGAAATAGGGATTACGCCGGAGAAAAGCTCTTATTTTGGGAAGAAATATAGAAATTATACATTTGTAAAGGAAGATACCATGAGCAGTAACGCAGCAACCAAATCCGGTTTTGTAACATTGATCGGACGGCCCAACGTGGGAAAGTCCACCCTGATGAATCATTTGATCGGTCAGAAGATTGCCATTACATCCAATAAGCCTCAGACCACCAGAAATCGGATCCAGACCGTGTATACCGATGAGAGAGGTCAGATTGTGTTCCTGGACACCCCGGGAATTCACAAGGCGAAGAATAAACTGGGAGATTATATGGTCAATGTGGCGGTCCATACCCTGAATGAGGTGGATGTAGTTTGCTGGCTGGTAGAGCCCACTACGTATATCGGAGCGGGAGAACGTCATATTATTGAACAATTGAAGAAGACCAAAACCCCTGTGCTTCTGGTCATAAATAAGACGGATACCGTGAAGAAGGAGGATATTCTGAAGTTTATCGATGCGTACCGGAAGGAGCTGGATTTTTCAGAGGTGATTCCGGTGTCTGCCCTGAAGGGAACAAACACAGATACGTTGATTGAATGCATATACAAATATCTGCCCTACGGAGAACCCTTCTACGATGAGGATACGGTAACAGATCAGCCCATGCGGCAGATTGTGGCGGAATTGATCCGCGAGAAAGCACTGCGACTGTTATCGGAGGAAATTCCTCACGGAATAGCGGTCAGCATCGAGCAGATGAAGGAGACAGGCGGTATCTGCCATATCGAGGCAACCATCGTCTGTGAACGGGAGAGCCATAAGGGCATTATCATCGGCAAGGGCGGAGAGATGTTGAAGAAAATCGGAACCCAGGCCAGAAGAGATATTGAGAATATGCTGGAAATGCAGGCCAACTTAAAGCTCTGGGTGAAGGTAAAAAAGGATTGGAGGGACAGCGATTTCCTCCTGAAAAACTTCGGGTATAATCCCAAGGATGCTTCCATCACGCAAAAGTAGAAAGAAATGGAAGTATAGAAAATGTGAAAAACGCGAACCCTATCAGTGTAAAAAATACATCTGATAGGGGGAAGCGATATGCAGACAGGGGACTACTGGAGACAATTTGAAAGTACCGGAAGCATTCAGGATTATTTACGGTATAAAGGAGCGTTCGACAGCAGATGCACCGCTGCTTTGCAAAATGGAAAAGAAAACAGTCAGAAATCGGAAGATGATTTGAACCGGGAAGATTATGCAGGAATTCATTTTTGTAACGGGAATGGTACTGAAACAGACCGTTTTCGGTGAGTATGATAAAAGAATAGTAATCCTTACCAAGGAGAGGGGAAAGATAAGCGCTTTTGCGAGAGGGGCAAGAAAGCCGGGAAACCGACTGGCTGCCGCAACAAATCCCTTCTCCTTCGGCGTGTTTAAGCTCTATCCCGGTAAGGATTCCTACACCATATCCGAGGTGGAGATTCAGAATTATTTTGAATCCCTGCGTTCGGATTTTCTCGGCGCTTATTACGGAATGTATTTTGCGGAAATCGCTGATTATTATACGAGAGAGAATAATGACGAGAGGCAGATGTTAAAGCTTCTGTATCAGACCCTGAGGGCGGTGGAGTCCCCAAGCTTTGACAATCGTCTGGTGCGTGCGGTATATGAAATCAAAAGCATTGTGGTAAACGGAGAATTTCCGGGGATACCCACAGATAGGAACCTGCAGGATTCAACGGTCTATGCTGTCTCATACATACAGTCCAGTCCCGTGGAGAAGCTGTATACATTCACTCTGAAGGAGGATGTATTGCTGGAATTGATTGATGTGGCGGCGGACTATATGAAGAAAATTGTACGCCATGAATTCAAAAGTTTGGAAATCCTGAAAACTCTTAGTTGAATTTCGGAAACAATTTCGCTATAATGTAACATTGGTATGATAACAGGGTCAAAAGGTCAAATAGGCGTTCGTGCTTGCACGGAAAGCCTTATGACCTTGGGACCCGCCAAACATGAGAAAGTAGCGATTTACGCAGTAAATCAGCGGATTTC
>CALYSH010000049.1 GCA_945485625.1 uncultured Lachnospiraceae bacterium
GGAGTGTTTTAACGTCTTGTAAGGAAAGGCTGTAGATATGATGAAATGGTGTTTGTATGCAGGGGTGTTTGCCCCCTTTGTAGCTGCCCCTGTGGCATATGGAATCGGGAAAAAGAAGAAGGCTGTCAGAGATTATTTCGCGATGGTGTTTACCGGGCTGGAGCTGGCCGTTCTGCTGTGTCTGTTTCTGGACGTTGCAAGGACGGGAAGTGCGGGCAGCAGTGTGATTCGAATCGATGATGTGTGTGGCATGGGACTTACTTTTGCATTGGACGGCTTCCGCTGCTTATACAGTGTGGTGGCAGGCTTTATGTGGTTTATCAGCACCCTGTGTCTGAAGGAGTACTTTGCACATTATCAGAATCGGAATCGTTATTACTTCTTCCTGCTGGTAACGCTGGGGGCTACCGTAGGCGTGTTCGTTTCGGCAGATTTATTTACTACCTTCGTATTCTTTGAACTGATGTCCTTTGCCTCCTATGTATGGGTGGCACAGGATGAGAGGAAGGAGAGTCTTCGTGCTGCAGCTACCTATCTGGCAGTGGCCGTGATTGGTGGTCTGGTGATGCTGATGGGTATTTTCCTGTTCTATCATACGGCATGGAGCAGCCCCCTTTTTCAACAGGGACAGGTGGTTTGTTATTCCGATATGAAGGATTTGTATTATACGCTTTCTCCTGCAGAACGGAAAACACTCTTCATCGGTGGTTTATGTCTTTTGTTCGGCTTCGGAGCAAAGGCGGGGGTATTCCCGCTGCATATCTGGCTTCCCAAGGCACATCCGGTTGCACCTGCGCCGGCCTCGGCGCTTCTGTCCGGTATTCTGACCAAAACCGGTGTGTTTGGCATCCTGATGCTTTCTGCCTATGCATTTTTCGGGCAGGCTGCCTGGGGGAAGCTTCTTTTGTTCCTGGGCGTAATAACCATGGTGCTTGGCGCGTTGTTAGCGCTTTTGTCCGTGGATTTAAAGAGAACGCTGGCCTGCTCTTCTGTTTCCCAGATTGGTTTTATTCTGGTGGGGATTGCCATGGCGGTCCTCTTGGGAGAACAGAGCCTGCCGGCAGTTCGTGGCGGGCTGCTGCATATGCTCAATCATTCTCTTTTAAAGCTGGTGCTGTTTCTGACCGCCGGTGTGATTTATCAGAATACGCACAAGCTGAACTTAAATGATATCCGGGGCTTCGGCAGAAAGAAGCCGCTGCTGCAGGGTATCTTTTTGATGGGGGCTCTGGGGATTACCGGTGTTCCCTTCTGGAACGGGTATGTGAGTAAAACCCTGATTCATGAATCCATTGTGGAATATATGGAGCTGTGTGAAGAGGGATTGCTTCCTTTCGTATTATCCTTCACCACGTTAAAGAGTGTGGAGTGGTTGTTCTTAATCAGCGGCGGATTGACGGTAGCGTATATGGTAAAGCTTTATGTGGCTTTGTTTGTTGAAAGGAATGCTTCCATAGAGATTCAGGAGAAATACGATGCACTGAAGGGGAAATATATGGGAGCGACCACTGCGGCTGCACTGGGGGTTGCTGCAGTACTGTTACCCGTCCTTGGCATATTCCCCGGGAAGGTAGCCGGGAAGGCGGCAGACCTTCTGCAGAGCTTCTGGAATCAGGGACAAAGCCTGATTGGAAAAGAGCATGAGATGCTTTTGGACAGCCCTCCGATTTGCTGGTTCAGTCCTGAGAACCTGAAGGGAGCGGGTATTTCCATCGTTATCGGCCTGTTGGTATATTTCCTGGTGGTTCGTACTATTCTCGTGAAAAAGTCGGAGGGAAATGCATATTGTAACCGCCTTTCCCCTTACGCGGATTTGGAAAATATGCTGTATCGGCCCTTGCTTCTGTATGTGCTTCCGTTTGCTGGATATTTTGTATGCCGTGTGCTGGACAGTATCATTGACGGGGCAGTGGTATTGCTTCGAAGGACTCTGTATAAAGACAGCCCTGTTCCCCATGAGCTGACGGAAGGAACCCGTGCAACCTTTTTCCCGGGAACTCTCCTGAACAGATTGACCGGTGGTGGAACGCGTAGGAAAGGGAAGAAGGATTACCGTCATATCCTTGCCATGGATTATGAGGAATGGAACGAGGATGTCACCATTGTGGGTCGCAGCCTTTCCTTCGGTTTGCTGTTGTTTTGTATCGGTTTGACACTGACAGTTGTATATTTGTTGCTATCTGCATAATTTTTTTGCTGCTTATTGCCGAAAAATTGTTGAATTTGACAATAAATATTGAATTATGTATTTTATTGTGCTAAAATAATCATACTGAAACTTTTGATATGGGCATTTTTTGGAATGCCCATATTTTCGCGCAAAAAGGAGAAGTGGTTGTATGCCGCAGCAGATTGTTCAGTTGGTTTACCCGGCTTTGGTTTTATTTTTTGTATTATTTGCATTGATTGTGAGTGACCGTGCATTCCCCCTGAGGGTAAGGAGAATGTTTTATCTGATGCTCCTGATATCTCTCATTCTGGTTTTGATGGATGGCTCATCCGGCTGGCTTGCAGGTCAGGGCTTTTTGTCCGGCAGAGCGGGAGTCGGTACGCTGGTGGTCACCATGAAGTACATGCTGCGTCCGCTTATTCTGATGTTCTGGATTCAAGTGATTCTGAGAAACTGTGAGAAACGACTGTTTCTCGTGGTATGTCTGCCCGGTGTGCTGAATCTGTTGTTGTGCCTTATCAATCTGAAGACGCACTGGATATTCGGGTTTCAGGAGGATGGAACCCTGTTCTGGGGACCGTTGATACCTCTTCCCTTTCTTGTGCTTGCTTTTTATTTTGTCCTGATGGCGGTTCTGGTTATCTGGGAAGCAAGGAAAAATGATTGGACAGAGATTTTTCTGGTTTTCGTCATTCTCTGCACCATGGTGTTTGCCTCCTTTATGGAGTTTTTACGGGACTATCGGGTGATGCTGGATCATATTCTCGGTGTTGGGGTCTGTCTTTATTACTTCTATCTGGCCATGCAGGAATATAGAAGGGATGCATTGACCCGTGTGTTAAACCGTCACAATTTCCACTATGATCTGATGGATTTGAGGAAAAAGGATTATCGGTTATCCCTGATAGACATTGATAATTTCAAGATGATAAATGATAAATACGGACATGACAAGGGTGACGAAGCACTGGTCAGTGTAGTAAATGCCATCCGGGCAAATCTCCTTCCCGGATGCTGTCTGTACCGCTACGGAGGAGATGAGTTTGCGGTAATCAGCAGAGGTGTTTCCGAAGAAAAACTGGAGGAAATGTTTGTTCGTATTAATGAGGAGCTTGACAAGGGGAGCTTTCGGATATCCTATGGAACCGCAGAGCATTTGTCGGGTTCCTCGGCAAAGGAAACATTGCTTCATGCAGATGCTGCCATGTATGCCAATAAGCGCCAGCTTAAGAGCGAGAATATCTGGGACGATATGACCGGCTTATTTAACCTGCGGGGATTTCTGGATGAACTGGAGGATTTGTCCAAGAGGGCGCGTAAGGAGCAGAAGCGGATCTGCCTGGTCAGCATGGATATTGAACATTTGAGCAATATTAATCGTGCTTACGGGTATTCCGAAGGCAATGCCATTATTGCCACGTTGGCGAAGATTGTGTTTCAGAGCCTGAATCCCGGAGAGTTTGCAGGGCATCTGGGAAGTGATGAGTTTGTCACCGCCATGCTGGTTTCCGGAGAGGATGAGGAGTATCAGAAGGAATATATGAAGGGAATTCAGAACGCAGTGGACAATTCGTTGGAGCTTTCCGAAAAGGATTACACGGTGGAACTGAATTTCGGCATGGGCTATATTGATTTGGAAGATGGGATGTCTGTGGAAAAATGTGTCAACAGCGTGCTTTATTCCAAACAGGCAGAGAAGGATAACCGGAGAAAGTCCTTTTATTCGCCTGCGGCGGATTATGGACAGGATTACAATGAGGAAGAGGATAAACAGGTGGTGGAAATTATCCGGAACAACCGTCTGAAATATGCGTTCCAGCCCATTGTATCTGCAGTGGACGGAAAAATTGTGGCATATGAGGCTTTGATGCGTTCGGATACCGAGCCCATGGTATCGCCTCTTACTATTCTGAAATATGCGTCCCGAAATCATATGACCTACGATATTGAAAAGCTCACCTTCTCCAATGTCCTGTCTGAAATGGATAAGGCGGGAGAGATTTTCAGGAACAGACGTCTCTTTATCAATTCCATACCCGGCTTTTTATTGACGGATGAGGACTTTCAGCAGAATATCGCACGGTACCGGGAGCTCACCGGGCAGATGGTCATTGAGATTACGGAGCAGAGGGAACTGGAGGATGAAGCATTACAGATCATTCATAAACGACAGGAACTGACCGGCTTCCGTCTGGCAATTGATGACTTCGGAAGCGGCTGCTCCAATACCAACAGTCTTCTGCGCTACATGCCGGAGGTAATCAAGCTGGATCGTCTCTTGATTTCCGGTATTGATTCCAATACCAAGAAGCAGTACTTTGTCAGCAGCATCATTACCTTTGCCCATACAAATTCCATGTCTGTCCTGGCGGAGGGGGTGGAGACGGAGGCGGAGCTTCGTATGGTGATTCGCCTGGGAGTGGATTTGATTCAGGGATATTATACGGCAAAGCCTGCTTATGAGTTTCTGGAAGAGATTCCGGCTCAGATTCGGAATACCATATGTGCAGAACATAACAAAATTGGTGTCACCTCGGGACGAAAGGTTTATCTGGTCAGTATGGAACGGGAGGTTTCACTGGTTCACCTGGCCATGCAGGATTACACGGAAATAACTGTGACGACTCCTGAACTGCGGATTCAGGGAAGTCTGGATTTTACGGCCGATATGACCATCCGGATTAAGGACGGTTTACACTGTGTGCTGACCATAAATGATGTACGGCTTCATTCCGTGGATGACCTTCCCTGTATCGAGGTAGGGGAAGGCTCTATTCTCACACTGGTGCTGGAGGGTGAAAACACCCTGAACGCGACAGGCATTCATGTGCCGGAGGGAGGTATGCTGATCACAAAGGGTACCGGTAAGCTTTCCATCAATGCCAAAGGTCATGATTGCTTTGGCATTGGCTGCCCCGGCAATGAAAGCGTTGGTTCCCTGTATTTCCGACATTCCGGTACGCTGGCAGTGAATGTGGACGGAGAAGACTGTGCTGCCATAGGTGGTGGTGTGTATCACCACGGAAACGGTATCAGCGCGGAGAGCGGCGCCTTTGAAATCGGCGTGGCAGGTGTGAATGCGGTGGGCATCGGCTGTTTTTCCGGTGATATGCCAATTAAGCTGGTGGATTGCTCTATCCAGATAGATTTCCATGTCAATTCCGGCTCAGCAGTAGGAACGATTCAGGGACAGCAGCGGATTTATATGAAGAATTTCAAGCTTTTGATTGGCGGAAGCGGTAGCAGGCTGAGTGCAGTGGGTTGCAATCATGCTTCGGATGGTACCATTCAGATGGCATATGGTGGCTTTATTGCCAGACTCAGCGGGCAGGATATCTGTCTGCTTGGTGTAGAAAGCGGGCCGTTGCAGGTAAATCTTGCCCATGTTGTTCTGCAGCTTGTGGGAGAGGGCAACAATGTCATTGCCGTCGGTTCCATGGATGAACAGGCAAGTATCCATCTGGAACAGGGTTCTTCTTCCATCCGTGTAAATGCGGCCAATGCAAAGGTATTTGGCG
Organism: uncultured Lachnospiraceae bacterium; assembly: GCA_945485625.1. Taxonomy (GTDB): domain Bacteria; phylum Bacillota; class Clostridia; order Lachnospirales; family Lachnospiraceae; genus Acetatifactor. The sequence goes on from CALYSH010000049.1 coordinate 5,689, forward strand.
CGAAAGAAGAAAATCTTGAGATTCTGGAGTTATCAGCGGATATTCATGTGAATGAATGACAGAATGAGATATGTTAAGAACTTGAAATTTTGGAAAAACAGGTATATAATGGCATTGTTTTGTGATAAAACACATGAATGATGGAGGAGGATGTGGAGAACGAAAAGAAAGCGTCAGGCTGGCGCAACAACAAGTGGTTTCGGGCTGCAATTCCTGCCCTGTTACTGCACTGCAGTATCGGTACAGTGTATTGCTGGTCTATTTTCAGTCAGGAAATTGCAGATTACATCGGCTTCTCAAAGGGTGCAACGGAATGGGCATTCAGCTTTGCAATCTTCTTTCTGGGTATGTCCGCAGCATTCCTGGGAAATGTAGTAGAGAAGGATATTCACAAATCTTCCCTGATTGCTACCATCTGCTTTGCGGCAGGTATGGCGGGTACCGGATTCTTTATTTATTACGGTGGTCTGCACAAGGGCAGTGCACTGGCCTTGATTGGTATTTACATTTGTTATGGTTTTATTATGGGTATCGGTCTTGGTACCGGCTATCTTTCCCCTGTTAAGACCCTGATGCTTTGGTTTGAGGACCGCAAGGGTCTTGCCCCGGTCTTGCGGTTGCAGGCTTTGGTGCCGCAAAGGCAATCGCCAGCCCCATTATGCAGGCCATTCTCGGTGAGAATAAGAATGGGGAAATCTACAAGATGTTCTTTATTCTTGCTGCTGTATATTTTGTTATGATGTTTATTGGTCACTTGCTCCTGAAGAAGCCGGAAGGCTGGCATGAGCCCCAGACCAAGGATAAGAGTCAGAGCATGCTGGCGGTAATCAAATCCAAGCCCATTTCCAATTATATCGGTATCTGGCTGATGTTCTATTTGAACATTACCTGCGGTCTGGCTTTGATTTCCCAGGAGAAGATGATTGTAAAGTGTATCGGACTGGCCGGTGTGGTGGGTATTATTTCTACCGTTTCCGCAGTATTTAACGCAGGCGGACGTCTTGGCTTCTCTGCCTGGGCAGACACTATGAAGGACAGAAATACCATCTACAAGCTGATTTTCATTCTGTCCATTGCATTTACCGGTATTGTGATTGTAACCGTTGTCCTCTACATTATTTCCCTGTTGATTGCTCTGTTTATGGTAAAGCCTACTGCCAAGGCTTTGGAAGCAAAGAAGAACAAAGCTGCATAATTAAAAAATGAATGGGGTGTCATTTTTTGACACCCTATTTTGATGTAAAAATATGAAAAAAAACAAAAAAATAGGGAATACACCCTATTTCATACAAAAAACCACTGTACTTTTGCCGAATTTATGATAAACTAAAACTACATATGTGTCATTTTTTGGCGGAGGGTCATGAATGGAAGACAATTTGGAGTACAGACAGAAACTGATGGCGGATTATATGCAGATATTGGAACCCCTTTTGCGCTACTATCCCTGGCTGGAGCAGCATGCCGGTGAACAGATGAGCAGCTCCTACAGGGCAGAGGAGATGAGAGAGGGTGGTTTTTCCATACCGGTTTATGACAGCACCTTGTTAGCTTTTGTCCGTGAAGCGTCCAAGAGCAGGTTGATGGACCGCAACTACCCTTACGTGTACACCAGGAATCGGATAAAGGATCATGACACGGAAAGAAATCTGATTCACAAGGCAACCCTGAAGGATTGGAATTTGTTGTGTGGGATCTTATCCAAGTATGTAATGGGCGGAAAAACCAAGGCGACACTTTGGAGTGAAGCTATGGTGGAGCAGATTTTCTATCTGGTGTTGAAAAAAATGAAAGAGCTGGTAGAGCAGAAGCCTGCTGTGATTGAGCTGCCGGCGGACGAGCAGTAGAGGGGTTACTTGTACTATGGGTGAGAAATCGGTACAGAAGAAAAGATATATAGTGGAAACGGCGCGGAAGGTTTTTGTGGAAAAGGGCTTCAAAAAGGTGACCATGAAGGATATTGTGGAGGCCTGCGATATCAGCCGGGGTGGTCTGTATCTGTATTTTGAGAATACAGGACAGATTTTTCAGGAGGTGTTAAAGCTGGAGAGTGAGGAAACGGATGACGTTTTCTCCGACAGCATTAAGGAGGATGCAACGGCTGTGGATATTCTCCTGCTGTTCTTACGGGAGCAGAAGAAGGAGCTTCTTCGCAAGAAAGATACTCTGATTCAGGCAATCTATGAGTACTATTTCGAAAATCCGCTTCCGAAAAAAAACAATCATCTGAAAATCCAGTTTGATTCTGCGGTGAAGGTGATGGAGAAGCTGATTGAGATGGGTGTTGAAACAGGAGAGTTTGTCTGTGAGGACTGCGCCGGCACTGCCCGGAATATCATGTATGTTTTGGAAGGTTTGAAAATATCGGCTCAATGCATGGGAATCAGTTCCGATGCAGTGGATCGGGAGATATTGTATATTCTGCGCAATTTAGGCGTTGAAGAATAGATTATAGCAAATAAGAAAGGCACAGGTTTTTAACAACATGGGTAACGTAAGACGTATCTACGTAGAAAAGAAAGAACCGTTTTCGGTGAAGGCAAAGGAGTTACATGAGGAGATTAAGGGCTATCTGGGAATTGCAGTGGATCGGGTCCGTGTATTTATCC
>CALYSH010000050.1 GCA_945485625.1 uncultured Lachnospiraceae bacterium
ATTTATCATAAGCGTTTGCAAATCGCTTTCTTCTGTACCCAGGTAAACAGGAACCCAAGCACAAAAGAAAATGCCATGGAGAACAGGAAAATTCCAAAGCCCGGTCCCACGAATGCCACGCTGGTTAAGAAGCTGGGGAATGCAAAGGAGGTACAATGGGTTCCTGCAAATCCAACCATGGCTCCACCAATTGCTCCGGACAGGCAGGCTGCCAGCATTGGACGAAGCAGCGGGACATTGACTCCGAACAGTGCAGGCTCTGTAACGCCCAAAGCAGCAGTCAGGGATGCCTGATAAGCCACTCTCTGTTTCTCCTTGTTTTCCTTATACATCAAGCCTACTGCCAGGGCAGCGCCGGCCTGAGCATATACCGCGCCACCCACCAGAGGCATAATTACGTCATAACCATGCAACAAAATATTGCTGATGCTTACCGGAACCACACTCCAGTGTGCCCCAACTACCACCATGGGCTGCATAACAAAACCCATAAATGCACCTGCCACAATCGGGTTCCATTCATACACTGCAAAGAAGACCTTGGTCAGCACATCCCCGATCCAGGTTCCCATGGGGCCGAACACCAGGAAGGTCACCGGCAGCACCACCAGACAGCATACCATAGGTTTTAAGAATCCTCGGATGGATTCCGGAATATACCGATCGCAGGGCTTCTCCACGAAATGCAGCAGTCCCACTGCCATAACCACCGGAATCACGCTGGAATGATAAATGGTGGGAGGTACATTCAGGCCAAACAGATTCAGGCTTCCTCCGTTCTCCAGCACTGCAGTAATATCCGGGTACAACATAGCCACCGGAATCAACAACGCAATATAAGGGTCTGCCTTCCACTGCTTTGCAGCTGCATAGGCCAGATAGAACGGAAGGAAATAAAAGAATCCGTCCGTAGCCGCATAAAAAATCTGATAAAAGCCTCCGTTCTCACTTATCACACCGAAGGCAGCCAACAAAACAACAATACTCTTTAAAATACTTGCCGCAGTAATAATATTGATTATGGGCAGGAAAAGCCCGGTAATCTGATCGACTACCACCTGATATCCGCTTTTTTTCTTTTCCATAGTTCCATCCTCTATCGTTCATACAGGACCACTTCATGGTCCCTGTAAATTTCTTTATAACCCGCCTGTGCACAGGCTTCATCCAGATCTCCGTCAATGCCCGTCATCAAATAACGGCTCTTTAGCGTGGTCAGATTCTCCGTTACATAATCATAGGTACAACAGCTGATGCCAAATCCGGCCGGAAGAGCATAGAGCACCTGCCATTTGGTTGGAGTCAGGACACGTCCCGTATCAGTCTTACCCGGCAACATATCGCTTAAGGTCCAGATGACCACATTTTCATAGTTCGGCACATTCGTCTTTTCCAGCTGCATTTTCTCTTCCAGAGTCTTTCTGCAGGTCTCTATCTGTACAGCACGTGCCTCATCCCGGAAGGGCACCTGATAATCGTATGGGTCCACAGCCTTTACCCAGAACATAAATGCAAAAACCGCTCCCAGTAAAGTCACCTTCTTGAAGCTTCTGGTAGGCATCAGGCTCACCACAAAAACACCTGCTGCCAGGAAAGTGGCCAGATGCTTGCTGCCCTCCGTCATCTTGTACATCAAAAGCAGAGCCACCAGCATACCTACAAAGCAGAAGGTTAAATGGCCCTCAATCACCAGACGGTTCCTGCAGTCATTATCCTTCGATTTTCGAATCTTCCGAAAATCCGAGACCGTCTGCCATGCCAGCACACCCAGCATGGTTAGATAAGTAATAAAGTACGCTCCGGAAGCCAGACCAACCGAAAAGCCACGGCCCATATGCTCCAGAAACTCCTTTCCCTTCCAATAAAATTTCCCAAAGAAATGATAAATTCCGGCAAAGAATCCATCCGTAAAGAAAGTAGTAATCCAATCCGTAAAGAACAGGGGGAGGAAATATTCCGCTGCAAGGAAGTGATTAATACACACATATCCACCCAAAACTACCGCCATCGCCGCACCGGATATAGCAGCCCCAAGCCACTTCTTCTTTTGGATAAGCAAATATACCGGAAGCAGGAAAAACAAAAACAAATAAGGTCGCATCCAGGTTAATAAACCACTCAGAACAAACAAAAGAACCAGCTTATATGTCTTCTCCCGGTTCAGATAATTGATTGCCAGACTGTAAAAAATAATGAGCAGACTAAAGCAAATAATTTCCGGCATGCCACAGAAGGTATACCGCACAAAGGGTCTATAGAAGAAGAACAACAAACCAAGCAGCCCCATCTGTTTCGCGGTAGGGCGAACCAGCCAGACAAACAAAACACAGGCTAAGGTCAGGAAAAACAGATTGCACCAGATTGGGGACAACAGGTTCCAGCCAAACAAAAAGCCCCACAACACCCAGGGCAGCAAAAGCACCGGACTCCATGCCGCAAAGGATAATGTCAAAGCATGGCTTTCGTTAAAGCCATAATACCCTTGCGGGAAGCCGTACTGAAGAATGCTCTCCACCTGTTTATAATAAAATAACTCATCATTCCATTCAGACACGGGCAGATAGACATCCCATATGCTTTTCCCCTGCATGGCGCAGTGTACCAGACAACAGCCAACAGGCAGTAGCAGTGCCACCGCCAGCTTTATCCACAGAGAATAGTCTCTTTTTTCTCTTTTCATCTTACTTTCCTTCCTTTTTGCTTCTGAAGCTTAAGCCTGATTTCCACACAGCCCAGCAAAAAAAGCACAGGCAAACTGCCTGATTCACAGACACCACCACACCCGCATGCTCCTGTCTCAAATACTCCAGCGAAAATTTTGCCGTGGCACATAACAGAATCACAGCAGGGCATACCAGACGGTTCCTTCGATGATGCAGGTATATTCCTATGAGAAAAATAAACAGGAAACAGATACTTTCTGCAAGCTGTACCGGAAAAAAAGGTCCACCCTGCAGCACCTGATTATCATAGGAAACTGCCAGAGGACCATCATAAGGGATTCCGTGGCAGCACCCGGCAAAAAAGCATCCCAGCTTGGAGATTCCATACATCAGGGGAAGCACCATAATATACACCTCCCAAAACAGAGAAGCTTCTCTGTCATATATCCTTCCAAACAAAAAGATGCCTAAAAGCAAACCGACCGCTCCGCCCAAACTGGAGGGACCGGCTCTCCAGAAGTCCACCTGCAAACCACTTGCCAGCATGGTATAAAGCTTCGCACCGCAAAGGATGCAGACCGAATTCAAGAACACAGAATAAAAAATGATTTTCCCCGGCACCCTTCGTCTGTGAAGCAATACACAAGCGCTTGTCAGGGAGACCACCAAAGACGCCAAAAAAAGATAGGAATACAACGAAACCATCCAAGCTTTCACATCACTACCCCATGGAGGCACAACCCTGACATGTTTCAATCAAATAACTACATGCCAGCGTACATGCCACAAGCATTACAATAAAGGCAATCAGGATCAGCACCGCAAGGACGATGTAAATCCACATGAGCACCTTACCAAAAATGTTCTTCGGATATTTTACACGTACATAAATGACCAGCACAATGCCGGCAATCAGAAATAAAATACCAAGTGCCGACAACGCACCGGAAATCCGGTCATACAGAACGGACTCTCGCCCTACCTGCTGTAACAACGTGCCAAAAAGCAGGTACCCCAGAAATTGCAGCACTCTGGGAAGAAAGACACAAATCAGGGATGCAATACAAAAAACATTGGCTTTTCTTTCATCGTCCGGATTATTCATATCATTATACATCATCCCAGTTCCCTTCATTAAAAAGTAATGCCGTACTTCTGCTCAAACTCATCCACCGGCAACGGTTTGGAAAAATAATATCCCTGCAGGACATCACAGCCGGCATCGCGCAGATACTCTACCTGGCTTTCCTGCTCTACTCCCTCCGAAACAGTCACCAGGTTCAGAGATTTTGCAAGCTTCAGGACAAAACCAAGAATCGTCTTACTCTTCTCATCCCGTTCTGCCTTTCGAAGAAATCCCAGATCCAGCTTCAACACATCCACTTCCATCTCGCCAAGCGTATTCAAGGATGAATAACCGCTTCCAAAGTCATCAATCTCAATGGTAAAGCCGTAAGCACGAAGCTTCTTTAATACATCCAAATGGTCCTTTGCTTCCGTCATAAGGACAGTCTCGGTAATCTCCAGCTTCAGCATGTCCGGATTGATACCATACTGTTCTACCAGATTGGTAAAGGTACGATACAAATCATAGAAATAAAAATCCTTGGGTGAAATATTTACAGAAATATGCAGGTTCTCATACCCAGCATCCTTCCATGCTTTTAGACGCCTGCAGGCCTCTTCCCAAATGATCTGGTCCATACGAATAATCTGTCCAGACTGTTCTAACACCGGAATAAACATGGCCGGAGGAATCATGCCCTTCTCGGGATGAAACCACCTTACCAATGCCTCTCCCCCCAGCAAAGTACCATCGCAGGTTACCTGGGGTTGCAGGAACATCTTAAACTGCCCTGTTTCTATGGCGTTGTCCACTTCATTGATAATCTCAGTTTCCTGGCGGCGCTTATCACCCATGCTCTGATCATAAAATACAACCACCTGCTGGAGATTTTCTTTCACCGTTGCAATTGCCTCAATGGCTCTGTCACACATAACAGAAATTTCCATGAAAGGATCCGTTACATGATACACGCCTGCATGAATATGCATATGATAGGAGGATTCGTTTTCCAGCTTCGTCAGCGGTTTTAATAGATCAACAATTTCCCCTTCGGAGAAATCACTCTCCTGCATAAGCACCGCAAAACGGTCCCCGTAAATTCGACCGCAAACAGCGCTTTCCCGATGGAAACCGGACAGTGCAGCTGCAATATTCCGAAGGACCTTTTCCGCAATAACCTGTCCAAACAATTCATTCACTACACGGAAATTCTTAATATCCAGACACACCACCAGCCACGAAGTATCTTTATTCTTCTCCAGCTTATTTCCCACTGCTTCAAAAAAACCGTTTCGATTCAATATCCCGGTCAACTCATCATAGGAAGCCTGATAACGCAGCTTGTCCCGATATATCAGTTCCCGCTTTCTGTACTCGTCCACCTGCTGAATACCCAGCAGGGCACGAATCAATTGTCCATCTTCATCGTACTTTACCGGATAAATTGCCACACTGCACCATCCAAAAACAGGGCCATGAAAATCCTGACGGATATATTTTTGTCCCTTAATTCGCTCCGATAAGGTGTCAATATTCACAAATTCCAAGAGAGATTCCATCTGGTCCGGATCGGTCATCTTTTCAAACCCACGACGGAGATTCTCCCGAATGTTCGTCCCGATTTTTCCCACCGCTTCCCTCACATCAGGAACAGAGCTGTATTCCGAATACTCATCCTTCTTTAAATCCAGAAAGTACATGGCTGTAAAAGAAGCCGAGATGGATTTGATTGCCAGCGAATCCGAATTGTAGATTTTTGCGGCCTTCTTTTTATACGCGCAGATCAACAGAACAGCTGCCAGCCCAACCGCAGATGTAATCAGTCCGGCAAATATACTCAAATCCCTGGTACGCAGCATACCCAGGGAAGAATAACCCAGAGCAATGCCCAAAAGAATGGTCGCAAGCTTCCCGCCAAACTTATAATCCATTACCGTCATAGCCAGGGTGAAAAGAATCTCCATGGCCACCAGAACTGCCCCTTTGGGAACCGATCCCCAGAACATGTCACCGTTTTTGCTGCAAATAATCAAATACGCATGGCAAAATACAAAACCAATTCCGCATAGGATAATATATAAATTCTTCCACTTTTCTTTTTTCAAGCAGTACACCCTCTCTTTTAGCCATCTGTTCACATTGAGTGACACACTGCACCCATTATCATAAATAATATTATAACGGCACATTTGTAAATAATCAACATTTTCTCCATGAAGCCCATGACTTTTCCGTATAACAAAGGCCGTCATACCGGATAAGGTACGACAGCCCAAATCAATTTCGTTCCGATTTATATCATTTTCTCCAATTCCTCGATAGGCATGGGCTTGGAATAAAAATAGCCCTGGAACCAGGTAGCCCCATACTTCATCAGATGATCTCTTACCTCCTGATTCTCCACACCCTCCACACAGGTTTCCAGATTGGCTTTCTCCGTGAAATCAATAATGGATTTCACCAGTGCCTGATTCACCGGCCTATTCTGAATATCCCTGGTAAAGGACATGTCAATCTTCAGCTCATCCACCGGCAGATCCAAAAGAACCTCAAGCGAAGATACACCGGTGCCGAAATCATCCAGTGCAACACGAATCCCTTTCGAACGGAAGAATTCCACCTCCCGGAGCAGGAATGCCAAATCCAGATGCCTGCATCGCTCGGTAATCTCCAGACACAACTGATTCGGTCTAAGCCCTGACTTCTCCAACAATTCCAATATTTTTCCACGGAATTCATGATGTTCCAGCTGAGCGGCGCAAACGTTCACATTGACAAAGAAATCCGGCAACGTCCGGGAAATTCGCTTGCAATCCCGAAGGGCCGTCTCAACAATCCAGTTCCCCAGCTCATAAATACAGGCATCCTCCTCAAGCCACTCTATAAAAACTCCGGGCGGCACCATGCCATAAGGCTGCTTTTTCCAGCGAAGCAAGGCCTCCATCCCCCTCATTTTACCGGTAGCCCCATTCACAATAGGTTGATAATACAAGGAAAAGCCCTCTCTCCGATCAATGGCATCCTGATGAATAATGCGCACCAGTTCCAAATCCTCCGCATTTTTTCCGCAGACATCATCACCGAAAATAACCAATTCGCCATGACGCTCATTACGGGAACAATCCAGGGCATAGGTCATTCTGCTCCGGATTACGTTGGGTTCCTTGATATCCGGTCCCAGATGCACCGCACCACCCGATGCCTTCAGCAAAATTCTCTTGCCGTTCACCACGATCTCATTGGCCAAAGCATCCACGATTCTGTTGTAAATTTCCTTCAGTTCTTCATCAGTAATTTTTTTATAAGCAATGGCAAACTTGGCACCGCTCATGCGATACACAAAGCCTTTATCGGTCTTTTTAGCTATCAGAATCTGACTGACCGCATTCAATATGGCATCCGAATAATCTGCACCGTACAGCACATTCATTCGACTGAACTGGTTGAGGCCGATCTTTACAATCGTTGCAGGTACATTGTTATCCACAAATTCCTGCAGATCCTTCATCATGGTATGTTCCGTGTGCAAACCGGTAACCGCATCCACCACATCCGCAATGCCATGATTATCATAGTGAATAATCAAATACCTTGCCACCTTATCAGTATCATATACCATACGACAGGTCGCCGTAAACCGGTCGTAATGATCCGGTCTGGTCTGCAGGCGGTATTCGATTGGTTCGTCCAGATCAATTCCCTGTGTACGATTGCGAAAGCCTTCCCGATACGCAATCTTATCATCCGGATGAACAGTCGCTCTCACCTTTTCGTGTCCAACCATGGTATAGTTTTCCTTCAATCCGAAAAAATCCAATGCCCGCTTGGACCACCAGGTTCTGCCGGATTTCAATTCGGTAACCGACAAATAGGACTTATTGGACAAATTGGTAATCGACTTTATCATATCAGGATAAACGTCACGCATGCTATCCCAGAAATCATTTCGGAATTTCTCCATAGCCATTCCTCCATAAAAGTACTTCCCTTACTAATATTCTTCCGCAATATCCAGCTCTTCCTGCTCGTATTCAATGGACATTCTGTAGCCGGGAGTATGTCGTAGGTAAACCAGCCAATACCCGGTGCCAACAATTCCGGCACCGCCAATAATGTTACCCAATGTTACGGGCAGGAGATTTCGAAGCAGAAAGCTTCCCATATTCAGGCCATCAGCTGCAATTCCGTATTCCGAAGCCGCTGCAATCCCTGCCACGCAGAAATAAATATCTGCAATGCTATGCTCAAATCCGCAAAGCACAAAAATCATCACCGGCCAGAAGCTCATCAAAAGCTTTCCGCTCACCTTCTTCGCCGCAAACGCAGCCCACACCGCAATACACACCAGGATATTACAGAGGATCCCCCGGATAAATGCTTCCGGGAAGGTCTGCTCCACCCTCACCTGTGCTGCTGCCACCATTTTTTCAGCCAGTGCTCCGCCAAATAAATCCGGGGTATGACCATACACCACCAAAAGCGCCACAAAGGACGCACCGATGAAATTCCCCAGGAATACAAATAACCAGTTTTT